>NZ_JACHHI010000006.1 GCF_014207605.1 Negativicoccus succinicivorans
TGTTAGGCACGCCGCCAGCGTTCGTCCTGAGCCAGGATCAAACTCTCCATGATAGTTTGATTGCTCATTTGTTTGCCTTGTTGCCAAGGACTTTTTGTAATTGACTCGGGTCTGTATATTCAGACCCGCACATTGGCGTTAATTCATTGCATTGTTCAGTTTTCAAAGAACCGTGTCGCTTCGTGCGACTTTTATAGTATACCAAACACTTGGCATTATTGTCAAGCATTTACTATATTCTATTTCGTCGCCGTTCCTTGCGGCTTGATTATCATAGCATTGCGATTATATCTTGTCAAGAATATTTTACGGATATTTGAGTAGATTTTTGCAAACTCATATATATGTATTTAAGTGTATGTAAATCATGTAGCGTAAGCCAATGCTTTTGTCTTTTCTAAAACCAATTGTAATGTAAAGTTTCCACCATAAATTTCATTGCAAATGACGCCAGCAACGCCTATCGTATATGTACCTGACGAAAAAGCGCCGCCTCGATAAGGCAACGCTTTTTATGTTTTTATATTTATAGTATTTATAGTATTGTGTGGCAATGCGAGATACGTGAAACCGATCATTCATTTCCAAGCGGGCAGACTGTATTGGACCCGTTCGGGACGACGAGCCACGGTACCGCGATAAAGCAGGTAACCGATAAAAAGCACAATTACGGCACCGCGAATCGCTCCCAGACCTGCCGCATATATGGCGTACATGGAATACGCAAGCGCCAAAGCGGAGATCCCGCGCATCCACCGGATCTGTTTGATCGGCAAACCGGCGGCCCGCAAAAGTGTCGGCGCGGCGAGGCAGCAGTACAGATAGGGTACGACATTGGTTACCACAGCGAGATTGACCAATCTTTCAAATTGCGCAAACAGGTATTCGTCCATGGTCATCAATGCCAGCAGCGATTGAAGGACCAGCAGAATCAACGTGCCGTTAACAGGCACGCCCTGTTTGGAAAGGCGGCCGAATATTTTCGGAAACACGCCGCTTTGCGCGCTGCTTTTAAATACCTGCGCGAGCGTAAATTGCCAGCAAAGGAGCGCACCCATGCAGGAAACAACCATCATCGCCATAACGATTTTTCCAACGGTGCCGCCAAACAACACGGCGAAAGTCAAACCGAACGGCGCATTGGAATGCAACAAATCAAGATTCGGCACAATGCCCGCCATCACATTGGTTGAAGCAATGTAAACAACGGCGACGGCAAGCGTACCGAAAAAGGTGGCGCGCGGTACATCCCGCTGCGGATTTTCAATCGCGTCCATATTCACGGCCGCGGATTCAAAACCGAGGAACGCCCAAAGAGTCAACGTGACGGATTCACTGACCGCGGAAAAGAACGGCGTCTCGGACGGATTCCACGACTCGATATAGAGCGTGGAATCAAACCAAAACCAACCGGCGACGGTTAAGAAAAGAACGGGAAAAAGCGATCCCCAAACCGTCACGGAACTGATGCTCCCCGTCCAGCGGCTGCCGCCGAAATTGAGTACCCCCGCCACCCACAAAAGCAACATGGTCGCGGCGGCAATTTGGCCGGGATGCGGTTGCCAGCCGAAAAGAGTGGCCCCGTATCCGACCGCCGATACGGCAATCGCCACATTGGCAATAATAAGGGAAACCGAATACGCGAAATTCGTCATGAAATAACCGGGCAAGCCGAAGCGATACGCGGCATAACCGCCCATGCCGCCACTGTGCCGCGTGAACATGCCGCACTGGGCAAAAACGTGTGCCAAAAGCAATGAGCCGACCGCGGTCACCAACCAGGACAGAACGGAAATAGTCCCCACCTGCGCCAGCTTGGTAGGAAGCATAATGATCCCCGCACCCAACATATTCGCGGCGGTCAACATCGTCAGTTGCCACACATTCATTTTTTTCGTTACTTTTGCCAATGTACTCACCTCGCTTTGAATGTACCGTGGAGCGTTACGAGTCAAGTTCTTCGAAGCAATCGCAGACTCGTTGCGACTTGCCGACTATCGTATCAATAATAGAGCTAATTCGTGCGCGATAGATCACGATAGATAATGATAGATAACGATAGATAACGATAGGTAATGATAGATATGAATAAATCATATTTTTGCTCGATTTTTCTCTTTGGTGCAGTTATTTTAACACCTATTCTCCTCTTTGCATAGTACTTTACAAAATTTATTTTCCGTTTTTAAAACGAATAGAAAACGCCCCGTTTTAGGGCTTTGGCCCTTACCTTGATAACCTCTTTTTATATTTGGTATAATAGTTTTCGTAAAAGGGAGTAACTAATTCGTCGTCGTCAACAACCCTGCTGATAAAAAAGCTGGCGCGACCATCCGCAGGATGCAGTGAGACTTTTACTTGCAGCATGCAAGATAAAAGTCTCTTTCTTTATGTTAAAACGTCTCACGTTAGCCTGAAAGGTAGTGTCATGGATTTTTTATCCCCTTCATTTTTACTTTCCCTCGGATCCATCATCCTTTTGGATTTGGTGCTCGCAGGTGATAACGCGGTCGTGATTGCGATGGCGGCTCGCCAATTGCCGCCGCATTTACAAAAGCGGGCGATTTTTATCGGTACGGCCGGCGCGATCATCGTTCGCGCGCTGATGACCGTAATCGCCACATGGTTATTAGGCGTGCCTCTGATCCAGGCGATCGGCGGTCTGATTTTAATTCCGATCGCGATCAAGCTACTGCATCAGACGGGCAAGGATTCCGATACGGTCGTCGCCGCCACGTCACTCGGCGGCGCGATTCGTACGATTATCGTGGCCGATGTCGCGATGGGAATTGATAATGTGCTTGCCATCGCCGGCGTTGCCCAAGGTAATATTATCCTCGTAATAATCGGCCTTTTGGTCAGCATCCCGTTGGTGGTTTGGGGCAGTCAACTGATCGCCCGACTGATGGATCAATATCCGATCCTGGTGCCCGCGGGGGCGGCCTTGCTCGGTTACGCGGCCGGTACGATGATCGTGCACGATTCGATCGTCGGTCGCTACCTGCTCAACATTTCGCCGCTCATGGAATACTTCGTTCCCGCCGCGATCATTCTGTTCATTCTCGGTTTACCGCGCCTGCTGAGCAAAAAATCATCTGCATCGACAGATACGACAGTTACCGAAGACAAGATGAATAACGAACAAAAATAATTTTTAAGTGAGGTCCTGGTATTGGAAATTTTAACGTTACAATTTTGGCTCTCCGTAGCGTCCATTATTGTTTTAGATTTAGTATTGGCCGGCGATAACGCTGTCGTCATCGCGATGGCGGCGCGGCAGTTGCCGGCGCGTTTGCAAAATAAGGCCATCATTATCGGCGCGGCCGGTGCCATCCTGGTGCGGGCGTCGCTGACTCTGGTCGCGGTCAAGCTGCTAACGATACCTCTTTTGCAGGTCATCGGTGCGTTGATTTTAATTCCGATCGCCATCAAACTTTTGCTGCCGCAGGAAAATTCGTCAACCGGCGTAAAAAAAGTCGCCTCGCTCGGCTCGGCCGTGCGTACGATTATCATTGCCGACGTGGTCATGAGTTTGGATAATGTGTTGGCCGTCGCAGGCGCGGCGCAGGGTGATCCGCTACTCGTCATCATCGGTTTGCTCATCAGTATCCCGCTGATTATCGGCGGCAGTAAACTGATCGCCCATTTCATGGAACGTTTCCCGCTGCTGATTCCGCTCGGGGCCGCGATCCTCGGTCATACATCAGGCGTTATGCTGCTGCACGACGGCATCGTCGGTCCATATCTTACGGCCTATATTCCGTACGCCGCCTATGCGGTTCCCGCACTGACGATTGCCATTGTGCTACTCGTACCGTATGCGCTCGTGCATTGGTCCAAAGGGCAACGCTGACAATAAAAAAACACCGCTTTGAGCGGTGTTTTTTTTATTACTTTATTTGCTTTTGTGAATCATCGATCCGGTCGCCTGTTGGTTCGCCAAGATCGTCACATCACTGATCTGCACGCGTCGCGGTCGGGAAATGACGAACGCAATGATTTCAGCGATATCCCCCGGCGTCAACGCTTCCACACCAGCATAAACCGCCGCCGCGCGGTCGCTATCCCCTTTAAACCGAACTTTTGAAAACGGTGTTTCGACAATGCCGGGCATGATCGTCGTCACTTTAATGTCGGTGGCGATCGTTTCAATACGAATCGCATCGCCGAGCATTTTGACGGCGGCTTTTGTGGCGCAGTACACGGCGCCGCCGGCGTACGCGCCTTGCCCCGCGGTCGAGCCGAGGTTCACGATATGACCTTGGCCGCGCTCGATCATCGCGGGCAGCATCGCTCGCGTCACGTACAATAAACCTTTCACATTTGTATTGACCACCTCATCGACATCATCGAGATCATTTTCCGCATAAGGCTTCAATTCTCTCGCCAGGCCGGCGTTATTGATCAAAACGTCGGGCACAAGACCCTCTTCCACAAGCTGCTGACCGACGCGTTCCACCATAGCACGCTTAGTCACGTCCAGCGGAAAAATATGCGCTTTCGTGCCGTATTTTTGTCCCCATGCGGCGGCCGCTTGCACCATCGGTTCGGTGCGTCGAGCGAGCAATACTAATGTATAGTTGTTCTGTGCCAAGAGTTCGGCGGTAGCCATGCCTATGCCGGAGCTCGCTCCGGTAATCATTACGATAGGTTGCGTCATGGTTTTTCCCTCCCTGATCATTTCTATTTGCAGTATACCATAGCATTTTTAGCAAAATACAGACACCTTATTGAGAAAAAATGAAAAGTATATTGCAAATGGATTTTTGTTTGTGTACAATGGACTAAATAAATTAAAAGGAGGCTGAGTATGGCTCAAACAAATGAAGAAGTTCGCGATACCGAACTTCACCAAGAAGAGATTCGTCCTGACGCCACTGCGACGGATCCTGTAGTGACAAACCCTGCCCCCCGGCCGGCGACGCCTCAAGAAGAGGGCCCCGCGATTACCTGGGGAAGCTATGTGGCATTTTTCGGAGCATTGCTGTTTTTCTCCGGTCTTTTTGCCGAGGCGGCCGGCTGGTGGAAAGTGTTTGACTTTTCGGTCCTCAACGGCAGTTTCGGTACCTGGGAAACAGCGGCCGGTAAGATGGCTTCGTTCCGCGGTTCCGGCGGCACCGGTGCGCGCGACGGTTTTGTGTTTGCGCTGACGTTGCTTCCGGCTTTGATTTTCGCGATCGCTCTCATCCATGTGGTCGAAGGCTACGGCGGCTTGAAGGTCGCTCAAAAAATGCTTTCGCCGTTACTGCGTCCGCTCTTGGGCATCCCGGGCGTGTGCGGTCTGGCGATGATCGCGAACTTGCAGACGACCGATGCGGCGGCCGGCATGACCAAAGTGCTCTATGAAGACGGCTTGATTACCAGCCGTGAACGTTCCATTTTCTGCGGCTATCAGATTTCCGGCTCCGCGCCGCTTTCGAATTATTTCTCTTCGGGCGTAGCCGTGTTTTCCATCCTCTTGGTACCGATCGGCTTGCCGATACTGGTCATTATGATTTTCAAATTTATCGGTGGCAATATCGTTCGCTTCTATCTGCGCGCCACGGAAGGCCGTGACCCGAAAGGACAGATCACCGAAGGAAAGGCGGGTGACGTCGCATGAGTGAAGTACGTACTGTCAAAGTAAAACGCAAAGGCTTCATTGAGCTCTTCACTGAAGGCGCGTACAACGGTCTGATGATCGGTATTCGCAACATGCTGCCGAACGTCATGCTCGCTTTCATCCTGATTCACGCGTTAAAAATCACGGGGCTTTTGGATTGGATCGGCTCGATCGCAGGTCCGATCATGTCGCTCTGGCTTCTGCCGGGTGTCGCGATCACCGTGATCATGGCGTCATTGCTTTCAATGGGCGGCGCTATCGGCATCATGGCGGCCCTCTTAGCCGCCGGCGCTATCAGCCCGTACGAAGCGACCGTAATGGTACCGGCCTGCTACCTGATGGGCAATCCGGTGCAAAACGTTGGCCGCGTATTGGGTACGGCGGAAGTTCCGGGAAAACATTATCCCATCATCATTTTCATCTGCGTATTTAACGCAATGGCTTCCATCTGGGCCATGGAATTGATCATGACATTATTCTAAAACGCCGCCCTTCGGGGCGGTTTTTGCTGAAAGGATACCTTTATGCTGACCTTATTAAAGAATGCGCATGTATTTGCGCCGGAAGACCTCGGAACGAAAGATATTTTAATCGCCAACGGCGTCATCGAAGCCATCGATGACCAACTTGATGTGCAAGGCGTGGAAGTGGAAATAATCGACTGCGAAGGTATGCGGTTGATTCCCGGTTTTATCGACGGCCACGTTCATATCACGGGCGGCGGCGGCGAAGGCGGCTTTCATACCCGCACGCCGGAAATGCCGTTATCCGGCGCGACACGCTGCGGCGTGACCACCATTTGCGGCCTGTGCGGTACCGACGGCGTGACCCGTTCGCAGGAAAACTTACTCGCCAAAGCGTATGCGTTGGAAAATGAGGGCCTCACCGCCTACATGTATGTCGGTTCGTACGAAGTACCGACACCGACCATCACCGGCAGCATTCGTTCCGATATCATGCTGATCGATAAATGTATCGGCGCCGGCGAAATCGCCGTTTCCGATCACCGTTCGTCGCAACCGAATTACGATCTCTACCGCGATATCGTCGCGCAGGTGCGCGTTGGCGGCATGCTTGCGGGCAAAGCGGGCATCGTCAATTTCCACATGGGCGACGGCGAGCGCGGACTCGAGCCGCTGCGTCAGATCGCCAACGAAACGGAAATTCCTTATACCAACATGCTGCCGACCCACACCAACCGCAACGAACATCTGTTTAACGAGGCGGTCCAATATGTTAAAGACGGCGGCTATATCGACCTCACATCCTGCGTCAGTCCGGAATTAGGGAGCAAACATGCCGTCAAACCGTCCAACGCAATCCGCCGCTTAATCGATGAGGGTTGCGACATGTCGCACGTCCTGATGAGTTCGGACGGCTACGGTTCGGTGCCGCTTTTTGATGATCACGGCAACAACATTGGCGTCGGTATCGGCGATCAGTCCTCACTGATGACCGAATTCCGCGATGCGGTCGAAACGGAAGGCTGCGACTTTTCGACGGCCCTTTCCATTCTCACCAAAAACGTCGCCGACCTCTTCCGCTTCAAGAATAAAGGCGAAATCGCCGTCGGCAAAGATGCCGACTTCATGACGATCAACGACCGGTTTGAACTGCAAAAACTGTGGGCCAAAGGCCGTCTCATGGTCGATAAAGGTGAACCGATCGTCTTTGGCACATTTCAAAAGCATTGAGCTTTTCGCACCGGCACGGCAATAAAAAAGAACCGCAAGCGCGGTTCTTTTTTGATTGGTTTTTTACGCCCAGATTTTTTTCATCAGACCGGAGTAATTCTCCGTCAGGTGACCGACCATAACATCCAAAATCACACGGATTAATTCCGGATTGAAGTCATCATCCGTTGTCGGTACGCAGGCGTCCAGGAAAATATTTCCTTCTTCATCGAGAAAATATTTGAAGACTTTGTACGAACGGTTTTGTTCGTTCAGGTAGGTCAATACCTGTTCTTCATTTTTCTCTTTGAGCGCGCCCGTCGCCACCTGGACACGAATCATAACGTAGATGGTGTCATCGACGAAAAGCGCCGTCGGCAGGCTTTGACCTTCCGTTTGGATATGGGAACGGAACACATGCGTGTGGATTTCATCACCGATCTCTTCCACCTGGAAGATACCCGGATGATTTGCTTCAAAATACTCTTTCAGTGCTTTTGCTTTTGTTGCCTCGGCCATATTGATGCCTCCTCTGTAGTGGTCATATAATAATTTTATTATAAACTAAAAAACGAGCGCGGTACAGTCACAAAAGTAAAGCAACATCGTATGCATGTCTTTTTTACATTTCATTGACAAGACAGAAACACGATGGCCAATAACCGCTGCCGTTGTTTCCTGCCGGTTTTAACACCGCTGTCGCGGGGGGGTAACTAAGTCATCACTTTTACACAAAAAAGGACAAGCATTTGCTTGTCCTTTTTATCTACCTCACCAAGTTGTCATGGAACTGCGTTTATTTCGTGACGAGTTTCAACGGTACCGCGATATGATCGGCAACCGCTTCTTTTTTAACCGCTTTAACGGCGGCTTCAAGCCCCTGTTCGCCCATCAGTTTCGGCTGCTGCGCGATCGTAGCTGCCATGGAACCGTCTTTAACGGCTTTGATACCGTCTTCCGTGCCGTCAAAACCGACGATAAATACTTGTTTACCGGCGCTCTTCGCCGCTTCAATAGCACCGAGTGCCATTTCATCATTGTGCGCGAAAATAGCCTGGATTTCAGGGTTGGCTTGCAAAATGTTTTCTGCTACCGTCAGACCTTTGGTCCGATCGAATTCTGCCGTCTGTTTAGCGACAATATTCAATTTGCTGTCGGCGAGTTTGTGGAAGCCTTCGCCGCGTTCACGAGTCGCAGACGCGCCCGGGATACCTTCCATTTCGGCAACCGCTACATTGCTACCGAGTTTATCGATGATGTATTGTGCCGCCATTTCGCCGCCTTTAACATTATCGGAAGCGATCAGGGATACGACTTGTCCGCCATCAGAAGCACGGTCTACCATCAGAACCGGGATACCGGCTTTGTTGGCTGCTTCGACCGAGTTGGCGATCGCCGCGGAGTCGACCGGGTTGATCAACAAAACGTTTACTTTGTGTTGGATCAAGTCCGCTACATCATTGGCCTGTTTAGCCGGATCGTTCCCCGCGTCAAGCGTCTGCACGTCCACGCCCAAAGCTTTCGCTTTTTCGGTGACACCGTCGCTCAACGTAACGAAGAACGGATTGTTCAAAGTCGATACGGAGAAACCTACCGTAATTTTTTCACCGGTTTTAGCCGCCGGTGCTTCCTTTTTGTCGCTGCCGCCGCAACCGGCCATCAAAACGACCAGGCAAAGCGACATCACGACGAGTAACAACTTGCGTAATTTCATTCCATAACCCCCTCTTATTTTTTGCGATCCATCAGAACCGCCAACAAAATAACGCCGCCTTTGACAACTTGTTGGTAAAAACTGGAAACATTCAAAATATTAAGTCCGTTTGTGAGCGTAGCGATGATCAACGCACCAATCAGAGAACCCGTGATGCGGCCTTTACCACCGGCCAGACTGGTCCCGCCCAAAACGACCGCAGCGATCGCGTCAAGCTCATAACCGGTCCCTGCCGTAGGTTGGGCAGAGTTGAGGCGGCTCGTAATGATGATGCCCGCCAACGCGGTTAAAAGGCCCGTGATCGCGTACGCGAAAATTTTGACACGCGAGATATGAATACCCGCGATATACGATACTTTTTCACTGCCGCCGACCGCATACGTTTTCCGGCCGAGCGTTGTTTTATTTAAAATAAACCAGCAAAGCGCGAACATGAGCAGCGTCGTGATCGCCGGTACCGGCACACCGAAGACATCGCCCACACCGAACGCCGTAAAAAACGGATGCGAGGTCAAGCCGCTGATCGGGCGACCGTTACTGTACACCAGCGTCGCTCCGCGGAAGATCGTCATCGTCGCCAGGGTCGCGATAAACGGTGCGACTTTGCCGTACGTGATGATGAGTCCGTTGGCCGCGCCGAGCGCGATGCCGATCAGACAGCAGAGCGCCATGCTCATAACCGGATCCATACCGCTCTTGATCATGCCCGCCATCAACGCGGTCGAAAGCGCCAACAGTGAACCGACGGAAAGATCAATGCCGCCGGTCAGAATGACGAAGGTCATACCGAAGGAAATCAGCGCGTTGACCGAGACTTGCCGCAGCAGGTTCGACAGGTTGGACGGATTAAGAAATGTCGGATTGAGTGCCGTCAAAATGACGAACAGCAGTACCAGACCTAAAAGCGGTCCGAGATTACGCAATAGATTTTTAACATTTGTCGACATGAATTACTGTCCCCCTGTAGCTAATGTAATAATTTTTTCCTGCGTGGCTTCACTGCGGTCCAGCACGCCCGCGATCGAACCCTCGCGAATCACCATAATGCGGTCACTCATACCGATGACTTCCGGTAATTCCGAGGAGACCATGATGATGGCAACGCCGGCCGCCGTCAACTCATTCATTAAATCGTAAATATCTCGCTTGGCGCCGACATCGATACCGCGCGTCGGTTCGTCCATAATCAGAATCGCCGGTTTCATACCGATCCATTTCGCAATGACGACTTTTTGCTGGTTGCCGCCCGAAAGCGTTCCGACCGGTTCCGTCAGCGACTGCGCCTTAACGCCGAGACGCTTGGCGAGCATTTCCGTAAATTCATTTTCCGCGCCGCGGCGCACGTATTGGTGCGAAGCAAATTTTTCAATGCTCGGCAACGAAATATTATCGCCGATGGAAAAATCTAAAATCAGACCTTCCGTCTTACGGTTTTCGGTAATAAAACCGATCCCCGCCTTAATGGCATCCGACGGGTTATCGATCTTCATCGCCTGCCCGTGAATTTTAATTTCACAGCTGTCTTTTTTATCGACGCCGAAAAGCGCGCGCATAATCTCGGTACGGCCAGCCCCCATCAGACCCGCAATCCCCAAGATCTCGCCTTCGCGAATCGTAAACGAAACGTCGTGGAACACGCCCGCGCTGTTCAAATTATTAATTTCAAAAACGACTTTGCCCGGCGTTACCGTGCGCTCCGGATAGTATTCCGTCAACGAACGGCCGACCATATCGGATACGACGCGATCCATCGTCGTTTTCGCGACAGGTTGCGTGGAAATCGCCATGCCGTCGCGCATCACGGTTACCGTATCGCAAAGTTCGAAGACTTCTTCCATGCGGTGCGAAATGTAAATGATGCCGACGCCTTTGGTCCGCATCTGACCTAGCACTCGGAACAGCACTTCGGTTTCCCGCTCACTCAAAGCGGCGGTCGGTTCGTCCATGATCACGATCTGCGCGTCAAGCATCAGCATGCGCACAATCTCCGTCAACTGTTGCTGACCGACAGAGCAGTCCTGCGCCTCTTTTTCAAGCGGCAGGGAAATATTCAGTTCGTCACATTTGGCTGCCGCCAATTCGCGCATGCGATCCCAGTCCAGCATGCCCAATGAATTTTTAAGCGGACGCATCAGAAAAAGATTTTCCAGAATCGTCAAATTCGGCCAAATATTTAATTCCTGATGGACAAACGCAATTCCTGCGTCTTCCGCTTCCCGCGGCGACGTAAATACGCGTTCCGCGCCGTCCACCAGAATGGTGCCGTTATCGGCCTTGTGCAGACCCGTCAAAATATTCATCAGAGTCGACTTGCCCGCCCCGTTTTCACCCATTAAGGCATGAATCTCACCGGGTCGAACCGTCAGATTGACTCCTAAGAGCACTCGGTTCTGTCCGAATGCTTTGGAGATGTCACGCATCTCAATTTGCATACTGTCACTCCTTGCAGCTAAAAGATACAGCCGCTTTGTAAAATCACATTGGCATACGGCGTCGCCTCACCCGTACGAATAATCGCTTTGACGTCGTGCGAATATTCCTTCAAGCGTTCATGCGTTACATACGCACCGGGGATATCTCCCATTAATTGTTGCATCTCCTGAAACAGCGGCAAATTTTGTGAATCCATTTCGCTCGCAATCAGGTACTGTTCCACTTTCATGTTATCCATGACGATGCGCAGCACGTCCAAAAAAGACGGCACACCGAACTCCAGCGCCAGATCAATGCGTTCCACTTCGCGCGGAATCGGTAACCCGCAGTCGGCAATCATGATCCGATCGGTGTGACCGAGATCGGCAAGTACTTTCGCAATCTTGCTGTTCAAAATTCCGTGTTTCTGCATGTCATGCCTCCATCTCGTTGCGCCACGGCATCGCGCCCTGCGCGCCGTGCGCGGTAATCGAAAGTGCGGCCGCGTGGTTGGCAAACCGAAGCGCCGTTTCAAGATCCTGCCCTTCACTGATCGCGACTGCAAACGCGCCGTTGAACGTATCTCCCGCGCCGGTCGTATCGACGGCGGTGACCGTTTCCCCGGCGACGCGGTGAACACGTTTGCCGTCATAGTAATCGACGCCGTTTTTGCCGCGCGTCACAATCAATTTTTCCTGCCATTCCGCCGACAGTTCCAACGGATCCGCCACATCAAACAAGAGCGCCAATTCATGGTCGTTCGGCGTAATGTAGCGGCACATCGCCATAACGTCCGGCGCCAATTCACGCGCCGGTGCCGGATTCCAAAGTACCGGAATGTTCCGTTCGGCGCAAAGACGAATCGCGTCTTCGGTCACATCCTGCGGTACCTCATTTTGCAACAGCACCATATCCAATTCCCCCAGCTGATCCAGCGCCTGTTCAATATGCGCCGCCGTCAACTGAAAGTTCGCCGCCGGCACTACCAATATGCTGTTATCTCCTTCGGTCAGCGTAATGTGCGCTGTGCCCGTGGAAACGCCGGGAAGGGTCATTAAAAAGCGGGCGTCTACGCCGTTTTTTACAAAATTTTCGCAGAGCATTTCCCCGTAGGCATCTTCGCCGATGGCTCCGATCATTGCCACGTCCGCTCCGAGTCGTGCCGCCGCTACCGCCTGATTGGCTCCTTTACCGCCGCAACTCATAAAAAAATGTTCTGCAAACAGCGTCTCACCCGCTTGCGGACGCCGGGCCGCTTCCACGACCAAGTCTACAGAACAACTGCCGATAACCGCCAATTTTGCCATGCCGTAACCTCCTGCCGGTATGTAGCCGTATCGATATCTTGTCCAACATATTCATAAACAGTATACATCAAAAACGGAGATTTATCAGTAAAATTATTCATTTCTTGTTCTCCGCCCCGCTCTATGCTACACTATATCGGTGCGAAGTGTTTTCTTGGTCCCACTTCGTAAAAACAAAAACAAGGAGGAATGGAACATGAATACTCGTATGCTCGTCATCAATGCGGTGTTGGCCGCAGTGTACGCGCTCCTTACGGTCGCGCTGGCGCCGTTCAGCTACGGACCCGTGCAGGTACGTTTATCGGAGGTACTGACGCTGCTCGCGTTTTACCAACCGAAAGTCGTACCGGGGTTAATTCTCGGCTGCCTGCTTGCCAACCTTGCGAGCCCGTTCGGCATGATCGACATTGTGGTCGGCACGTTCGCCACCGCGATCGCCGTCTACGGTATGCGCTACATGCCCAACATCTGGACCGCTTCGCTCTTGCCCGTTGTCTCCAACGGGGTGCTCATCGGCGCGGAGCTTGCGTACCTCGGTGCGCTCGAAGGCGAAAGCGTCGGTTTAACCATGCTCTACATTGCCGCCGGCGAATTCGTCGCAGTCAGCGTGTTAGGCTGCGTACTGATGCCGCTTTTATGGCGCAATACCGCATTTCGACGACTCTTGCAGGACCTATAAAAATACCCGCCGCGGCGGGTATTTTTTATTGTCGGAACAACGGCAAATGCTATAATACGATAGAACAGAGGTGAATTATGCAACCACGTAAAAAACTTTGGTGGGGACTCGGTGCCCTCCTTATTTTACTTATACTCGGTCTGGGCAGTTGGTGGTACATGGCGCGCAGCAAAAGCGTCGACGTAGTCATCGTCAAACCCGTCACCGAACCGCTCATGATTACGCGCGATGTGACCTTGGCGCCGTTGTACAGCGCGACCGTTTCACCGGCCGCGTCCGGGCCGATTCTCGGTCCGGTGCCTACGGTCGGCACGAATGTCAGTGTAAATGATCACTTATTCACGATCGATGTCAGTCCGTACGAGGCGCAGCTGGCGCGAGCGCGCAACGCCACAAGCGAAGCCTCCGCCGCGCCGGCCGCGCCGCCGGTCAACACACCCGTGATCACGGAGGCGCAACAACTTTTACAACAGGGCATTATTACGCAAGCGGAGTACGCCAAAATTGTCGCGCGCGAACAGGCGAAGCAACCGTCCGTGTATACTCCGTCCGCTACCGCGGCGCCGGACACTTCGACGATTGAACGTCAGATTGCCGCCGCCAACGTTACCGCGCCGGTCGCCGGAAAAGTCACCGCGGTGTACGTTACCGCTGACGGCGTGGCCGTGCAAGACCGTCCTGCGCTGGTCATCGCCTCCCTTTCGCCATTGGTGGGTGAAATGCCTCTTCCCAATGCCCTTACGGAAGCCGTTCAACAAGCCCGCACCGCGCCTGAAACCACGCTTACGTTACGGGTCAACGGTCACGACTACTTCGGTGAAATGACCGCGCTCTCCCCAACGGGCGGCGACGTAACCGCACTGAAGTTCCGGTTTGACAATCCCGGCGAGGTGTTGCAACCCGCCACCCCCTATCCGCTCACGTTGAAGCTGCCGACCAAGGTACCGTTGATTCATTTACCGCGCAGCAGCAATATCGGTGACGATACCGTATACATTGTCACTGCGGACGGTCTGATTGACGCCCGACACGTCACTACCGCTTATGTTGACGGTGACGATTGGGTCGTCTTGGCAGGTCTTGCGGTCGGCGAACGCGTCATCGCTGCGCCGGCACCGCATTTGGAAATCGGGATGCATGTCGATGTCCGCGCTTAATTGGTTTCGCCGCCCGCGATTTACACAGGAAGAACTTACGACCGATGCCGTGACGGCGGCGCGTCGCCTTTTGGGCGCAACCCTTTGGCACCGCAGTCCCGAGGGACTGGTCGGCATCCGACTCACGGAAACGGAAGCCTACGGCGGCACCTATCGCGGCCATCCGGACGATGCGTCGCACGCGTATCGCGGCGAAACGAATCGCAATCGTCCCATGTTCGGTCCCGCCGGTCATATGTATGTGTATCTTGTTTACGGCTTGCACCACTGCGCCAACATTGTCGTCGATGTGGACGGCATGCCGGCCGCCGTGCTCTTGCGCGCGGGTAAAATCATTTACGGCGACGATTTGGTGCGTGTACGCCGCGCCGGCATCCGACCGGAGCACTGGGCCGACGGTCCCGGAAAACTGGCGCGCGCGTTGGGGATAAGCACCGCGCTTTCCGGCAAAACCGTCTTGTCTGGCTATTTGCAATTGCGGCACGGCAAAATCGCCAACGATGAAAGGATCGTACGCAATGTCCGCCGCGGCATTGATTATGCGACTTACGGAAAATCATTCCCCTGGCAATTCAAGCTGATCAAAAAACGAAAAAATGACTGACAAAACATCTTCATTTTGTTATACTGTTATAGTTAATGGCGCTGTCGGAGAACGGCGCCGTTTTGTGTGGAATGATTGCTTAGGAGGCATGTATGAGTTATCGAAATCGTATTTTGTGGTCATCTATTTTCGGCCTGGGGCTGGAAAGTATCGACATCATGATGCTGTCATTCACCTTGACATCCATTATGGCGACATTCGGCTTGAGCGGCGCGCAGGGCGGCATGATCTCGACCGTCACTAATATTGGCATGCTGCTGGGCGGAATTATGTTCGGTTTGCTCGCCGACAAATACGGGCGCATTAAGATTTTTTCCTATTCGATTCTGCTGTTTTCAATCGCCACTGCGGTAATCGGCTTCGCGCCCAACATTTGGTGGGTAGCGGCTTGCCGTTTCCTCGCCGGTGTAGGCGGCGGCGGTGAGTTCGGTGTGGGCATGGCGATGCTCGTGGAAGCGTTTCCGCGCCACGAACGCGGCAAGGCCAATTCCTACGTCACGATCGGCGGCCAAGTAGGCGCCATCATTGCGGCGCTGCTGGCGTACTTCCTGCTGCCTGTCGTCGGTTGGCGCGGTCTTTTCATCTTCGGTATCATACCGGTTTTTCTGGCGGTTGCGGTTCGTTACCACTTGCCGGAAACTCCCCAATGGCTCGCTGCTAAAGAAGCGGCGGAAGCGCAGGGAAAATCCTTAAATGTTTCTTTGTCGGAGCTGGTAAAAACGCCGCGCCTCGCGTGGACTACGGTGACGCTTATCATTATGTCGTCCGTGCAGGTCAGCGGCTACTTCGGCTTGATGACTTGGTTGCCTTCGATTTTGCAAAAACAGTTGGGGCTGACGATTTCCGGTTCCGCGCTTTGGACCATCAGCACCATCGTCGGCATGTGTCTGGGCATGCTTTTATTCGGACGTTTCATGGACAGCCTTGGCGCCAAAAAATCGTACGGCATCTTTCTTTTGTGCTCGGCCGTTTCGGTTCTGCTTTACGCTTATGCCAACAGCGGTATCGCCATCTTACTCGGCGGCGCGGTAGTCGGGTTCTTCGCCAACGGCATGAATGCGGGCTACGGCACCTTGATTTCAAGCTTTTATCCGCCCAATATTCGCGCTACTGCCAATAATACAATCTTTAATATCGGACGCGCGATCGGCGGTTTCTCACCGATCGCCATCGGTTATTTGTTGCAATACTATACCATTGGATACGCGATGCTCTACTTCACGGTGCTCTATTTGATCTCGTTCGCGGTGATGTTGACTTTGAAACGCGATCCGTCCGTCGTTGACGCGGAGGAAATGTTATGAGCATTCACTTGCAAGGCGTTACGCCCGGCTCTTTAGGCGAGGCGACATTGCTCGTTGGCGATCCCGGTCGCATTCCGCTGGTCACCGATCATTGGCAAAATGTCACCGAACTTTGCCGAAATCGCGAGTTCGTCGTCTGTTCCGGTACGTACGAAGACAAATTGTTTTCGGTCTGCTCGACCGGTATCGGCCTGGGATCGACGGAAATCGCCGTGATGGAGCTTATCGAAAACGGCGCGCAAGCATTTGTGCGCGTCGGCGGTTGCGGCAGCTGGCGGGAGGATATTCCCGCCGGCGCGCTGCTATTCAATCACGCTATGATCCGTGACAAATCTCTTTTGCACGCGTACGTCGACGACAATTATCCCGCCGCGGCCGATCCTCTGCTATGGCACGCTTTGTATCAGGAAGCTTGTCGGCAAAAAAAGCAAGCCTTTTACGGTATCGGCTTTACGGCAGGCACGTACTATCTCGGTCAGGGCCGCTCTGTCCCCTGGTCCGAAACTCCTGCGGAAAGCAAGCTGATGGCGGATCTTAAAACGCGCGGCATCATCAACTGCGATATGGAAACGGCGATCATTTATACTCTTGCCTCTCTGTATAATATTCCCGCCGCCAATTGTTTGGTCTGCCATGTAAATCGGGATGAAAATGTTTTCGTCAGCCAAGAAGACTATCAGGAGATGCACCGCGAAGCGGCCGGTCTTGTCCTGAAGGCGCTCACAAGCCGCACCCGCGCGTAAATCTATGCGATATTTCACTCCTCTCCATACCGAGAGGAGTTTTTTTATGTGACTTTTCCGCAATTATTTGCTACTATTACTACAGATATACAGGATTTATATTGACTCAATACAGGAGTGTGATGCACCGGATGCCGTATAGTCAAAAGACCTTACAGCAGCTCGAGAAAGCGGCCGACCAAGTCCCCCCCGGGATTCAGCTGGAAGTCAACGCGGAAATTTTTGTGACGGTTCGCAACATGTTGGTCGCGGACCCGCAAAGCGGTTCGCGTAAGCAGCGCCACATGGAGCGGCTGGGTGAACTGATCCGCCGCACCGTCGCCGCGATTGCGGAAATCGAAGAGCGTCGCGGTTATGGTATTTCCGTCGAAGAACAGGTAGCCATGCTGGAAGAAGCGCTGGCCATCATGGATGTCTACTTGCCGGAGATCTTTTTTGAAGAAATCGCCAAACCGGATATTGATTTTGTTCCGCCCGCGCCGGAATCCACCTATGATCGCGCGCAGGCCGATTTTGTATTCGCCACGCGTGTGTGGCCCATCATCGCAGGCAATAAACCGAAACATGTGGAGCGTCCGATCGCTTACCTGATCGGCGGGCAACCCGGCTCGGGCAAGTCCCGCATGGCTTCAACGGTCATTGACAACCACGAGCACCAGCTCATCCACGGCGATCCCGATACCTTGTTCGGTTTTCATCCGCATTACCAGGAACTGCAGGAAAAATACGGTCTGTACAGTATTTACATCACGCAACATTTTGCCGATTACATGGCGGAAAAAGCGTTTCAACAGGCCGTCGCCGAACGTCGCCACTTGCTGATCGAAAGCAATTGCACCGACCCGGAAGAAATTTTGTCCAAGCTTAAACTCCTGCAGGATAGCGGCTACTATGTCATTGTCAAATTTCGCGCGACGCCGCGGCTGGAAAGCTGGCAGTCGCTGCAACAACTGTACCAGCAGCAACTTATCAAAGCGCCGGCGCTGGCTCGCATGATGAGTCCCGAGTATCACGACTGGGCCTGCGATAAATTCGTGGAAACCGCGTTGGCGGTGCACCATGAGCATCGCTATGATCGCCTTGTGGTGAAAAGTGAGAAAGGTCTTTTATACGACAGCGACGACAGTCCGACGGAAAGCGTCGCCGAACTTTTACGCGCACGTCTGCGTCGCGGCGAAGAAGAATAAATACACCGTGCTGCGTATCACGGCACGGTTTTTGTTTACATGAAAACGGAAAGGAGCGACATGGACAAAAATAAAATCATCATCACGCAAGCAAACCACCTCGGTCTTACCGAAGTCGGCTTCGTGCGTCTGCCGCTCCCCGAGACGCTTGCCGCGACACTCCACGCGGCCGGCGAACCGTCGCCCTTCACGCCGTCGGATGTGACGACGCGTCTGGATCCGGCCGCCTTGTTGCCCGGCGCGCAGAGCGTGATCGTTTGTCTCTTTCCGTATCGTCCCGCCTCAGCCACTGCGGAAAACGCCGCCGAACCTCCCGCGAACTTGCCGGAATACGCGCGGGCGCGTGATTACCATATCATTGTGCAACACTATTTAACGCGCTTACAGACCCGCCTTCAAGCGCATTTTTCCGATGCCGATTTCTTCTCTTTTGTCGACACGTCGCCGCTTCCGGATCGAGCCCTGGCGTATCTCGCGGGGTTGGGCTTTTTCGGCTGGAACAAGGCGCTCATTAATGATCGCTACGGCACCCACACCATGATCGGCGGGCTTGTCACGACGCTTGCGCTGGCGCCGAGCGAACCGCTGCAAAAAACATGTCTGCAGTGCGGACGTTGTCGCCGCTTTTGCCCCGGTCAGGCGCTGACGCCGGAACGATTTATTTGGCCGCGTTGCAAATCGTACATCACACAGAAAAAAGGCGATCTGACCGCCGCTGAAGCCGCCATCATCGCGAAAAATCATTATATTTTCGGCTGCGACGTCTGTCAGGAGGTCTGCCCGCATAACACCGCGGCCGAGCCGACGCCGCTCCCCGAATTTCAGAATGATCGCATCACGCACATCACCGCGGCGGAAATTGCCTGCCATTCGAACCGCACGTTCCAAGCCGCTTACGGCGATCGCGCCTGGGCCTGGCGCGGCAAAAAAATTTTGTTGCGCAACGCGGCTCTATTGGCAGAAAGCTCCGCCCATCGCAACGACGACAATCACTAAAAAGAACCGCCACGAAAAAATGGCGGTTCTTTTTTATTGCGCGGAAAGCGCAGCGGCTTTTTGCGATGAAATTTTTTTATAAACGCTCAATCAAATGCGCCCAGTAGCGTTTGGGCATATTGCTTTGGCGCAGTTTCGGATTGGCGCGCTCGGGGATCGAAACAGTTTTATAAAACAGTCGCCAGGCGTCCTGGTACGCGCTTTCCTCCGCCGTTTCGACGACGGACAAGGCCGTGGCGGAAAAATATTCCGTGCGCCCGTCCTCATAGAGCACGGCGCAACCGCGCGGACAATCATGAATGACGAAATGCTCGCCGTTGAGTCGGCGGGCAAAATGCGCGGTCAGCAATTCGATGACATCATGCTTGGGCGCAAACGGCGCGTACCAGTAGCCGTCCTGCACCTCACGAAAACGCAGTAAACCCTTCCAACTGTGCGCTTCGCTGTAGACCGCGCGCACGATCCGATCAAACGCTACCGCGTCCCGATCGGCGCTCGCCAAAACGCCTTTGCCGTGGCGAATACATTTTTTGATCGTTCGCGCGGTCACCGTTTCATGGCGCGCTTCGACCGAAAGCAACGCGGCATAGCAACGGCGCAGGAAATCGGCGCCGAATTGGGCGCGCAAATACCTTGCGACGCGCGCCGCTTTCGCCGGGTCGGTCGCGACCCGATCATGCGCCACCAAAAAATCCATTTGCGGTGTCAGCGGTTCGATTTCAATCGTTTCCAACGTTCGGTACCGCGCGAAAATCACCGTTAAAAATCCCGGATAGGTTCCGTCATAGTGCGTCAGCATGGCGCAAACAAGTCCATCTGCTCATAGCGCGGCGCGCCTTCGAGCAATTTCATGCGTTGCCGCAAGTCGTGGCGCGAATGGATCGCCGCGCCGCGGTATACACCCGCGACCGTCATGAAGTGGCGCGCCCGCTTGGTGGAAATTTTCAGCGTTCGTAAGTCGTCGTATTTCAACTTGGCGAAACGACGCGCGCGAATAATGCGTTTCGCGCCGGTGATGCCGATCCCCGGGATACGGATCAGCTCCTCCAGATCGGCGCGGTTGATTTCCACCGGAAAACGATCCAAGTGACGAATCGCCCAGCTCATTTTCGGATCCAACTCCAAGTCAAAAAAAGGCTCTTTGGCCGTTAAAATTTCATCGGCCGTGAAATCATAGTAGCGCATCAGAAAATCCGCCTGATAAATGCGATGTTCGCGCAAAAGTGGCGGTTTCACGATGCCTTCCGTGAAGCGCGACGACACCACCGGCACGAAACTCGAATAGTACACCCGCTTCAAGTCAAACGAATGGTACAAGGCTTGCGCCCGCTGAATGATCGTGCGATCGTCCTCGCGGCTCGCGCCGACAATCATTTGCGTACTTTGCCCCGCCGGCGCGAAAAGCGGCGCGTGCCGTGATGTTTTGCGCTCGCTGTGGCTTTCCAGAATATGTTGGCGAATGGTCGCCATCGGTTGAAAGATCTTGCCGAAGCTTTTTTGCGGCGCCAAAAGCGCCAGCGCCGATTCTGTCGGCAGTTCGATATTCACACTCAACCGATCCACCAATCGTCCCAGTTCTTCCACCAGTGCGGGCGATGCTCCGGGAATCGCTTTCATGTGAATATAGCCATTAAAGTTCTCCCGGTAGCGCAAGAGGCGCGCGACACGGATCAGTTTTTCCATCGTGTGATCGGCATTACCGACAATCCCGCTCGAAAGGAACAGCCCTTCGATATAGTTGCGTTTATAAAAATTAAGCGTGAGTTCGCAGACCTCTTCGGGCGTGAACTCCGCCCGTTCCACATCGTTGCTGCTGCGATTGACGCAATATTCGCAGTTGTAAATGCACTTATTGGTGAGGAGAATTTTCAGCAACGAAATGCAGCGTCCGTCCTCGCTCCAGCTGTGGCAAATTCCCGACTCGGCGGCATTGCCCACGCCCCCTTTGCGATGCGACCGACGGGACCCGCTTGAACTGCAGCTGGCGTCGTACTTCGCGGCGTCGGTTAAAATTTTCAGTTTATGTTGCAGCGTGTCAAATTCCATAATTTTACCCCGAACAAATGTTCTTTTTCTGTATTATAGCATGGAATGAATGCGGCTGCCATTTTGTCGTTCCCTTTTTCTCGGCGGCATGTATTTTTCATTTCGCGCAACAAAAAAAGACGCTCGCGCGTCTTTTTTTGATTAGCCCAATACTATACCGTTATCCGTTTTTTGTTTCGGCGCGATGAGAACAACACCCTGCTCCGTATACACGCCGAGTACGAGCACTTCCGAACGCCAACCGGCGATATGCATCGGCGGGAAATTGACCACGCCGAGCACCTGCTCACCGATCAGACCTTCCGGCGTATAAAGATCCGTGATTTGCGCCGATGATTGCTTGATGCCGATCACGGGCCCGAAATCCACCTTCAACCGGTACGCGGGCACGCGCGCCCCCTTGAGTGGGCTCGCTTCCACAATCGTCCCCGTGCGAATATCTAATTGAGCGAAAGTGTCAAACGTGACTTCTTCTTTAGGTTGAGCATCTTGCGTCATTATTTTTTCTTTCCGAACGACTGCATGCGTTTCGTTTGGTCCCCAGTCGCGAAACAAATTCCGAAGTATTGCGCTTCCAATTCGATCGCATTACGCTGATCCAAATCCTGTCCCGCCAGCACCGAACGCTTCGTGGCGCGCACCGCGACTTTGGCGTTCTTTTGAATGCGTTTCGCCGTCGCCAGCGCCGTTTCCAACAAGTCTTTTTGCGGTACTACGCGATTGACCAAACCGATCCGCAACGCTTCCTGCGCGTCAATGAAATCGGCGGTATATAAAAGTTCTTTCGCCATCGCGGGACCGACCGCGCGCGTCAAGCGTTGGCTCGCGCCGAACCCGGCGCAAATGCCCCACTTTACTTCCGGCTGACCGAATTGCGCGTTTTCGCTCGCGTACCGAAAATCGCAGGCGAGAGAAAGTTCACAACCGCCGCCCAACGCGTAACCGTTTACCGCGGCGATGACCGGCTGCGGCGCGTCTTCGAGTTGCTGCGTGACCGCTTGACCGAAACGGCCCCAATCGCGACCGGAGAGTGTATCCATAGCCGCCATTTCTTTAATATCCGCGCCCGCTACGAAGGCCTTTTCACCGGCGCCGGTCAAAATAATGACATCCACCGTTTCATCGTGTGCCGCTTCGGCGAAAAGCGCGTGCAATTCTTTCATCGTCGCCATATTGAGCGCATTCAACGCTTTGGGGCGATCAATGGTAATGATGGCGATGCCGTCACGATTTTCCCAATGCACATTTTCATACTTCGCAGTCATTTTCTCTCCTCCTACTGTCGGTTTAAAAATTCTTCCGTGTTTTTCGCGCGCAAATCGCTCATGCGCGTAATCAAATCTTCATCGCCGGCGCCGGCCGCGAGCAGGTCCGCCAACGCCGCGCCGTCTTGGATCGTCACCGTCCATAAAAATTCACCGTCGTCAGCGTACAATGTCCAATACAACTCTTCGGCGAATGTTTCCGGCGCGCGTCCTTCCGAGTCGGTGATCACCGCGTACCGTCCGTCGGCGAAATCCTGCACCAAAAGCACTTCGTCTTCCGCTTCCGTTTCGACGACCCCGAGTTCCGCGAGTCGCTCTTTTACCTCCGTATCGTTCATAAGCGTTCCTCCTTGTCACTATTGTACACCATTTTAAAAAAATCCCCCGTAACGGGGGATTTCATTTTTTGTAAAATAGCGATGCGCCTTGATCTTGTAAGGTGCGTGACCACGCTAAAACGCATCGGCGCGGACCGCTTCACTGTAATCGCACGTATTGCAAACGCAACGCGTTGAGCACAACGGACACGGAGCTGAGCGCCATCGCGGCGCCCGCGAGGAGCGGTGAAAGGTAACCGAGTGCGGCCAGCGGGATACCGATCATGTTGTAGATAAGCGCCCAGAAAAGATTTTGACGAATATTTTTTAGCGTCGCTTGCGCCAGCGTGACGGAGCGAGCCACATCACGCACGCGACTGCGGAGTAAAACGATATCCGCGGCATCAATCGCGACCGCCGTGCCGGAACCGATCGCGATGCCCAAATCCGCCGTCGCCAACGCCGGCGCGTCATTGATGCCGTCGCCGACCATCGCAACCAATCGGCCTGCGCCTTTGCGCGCGGCGACATGGTCCGCTTTTTCGATTGGTTTTACTTCCGCCGTCACGGTGTCAATCCCGAGACTTTGCGCAATCGCCGTGGCGGTGGGACGATTGTCGCCGCTTAAAAGTTCCGTTTCGATGCCCTGCGCGTGCAAATCGCGAATGGCCTCCGCCGCGTCCTCACGCAACGCATCTGCGACTGCGATCATCCCGAGCACTTCCGCTTCGCGACGCACGGCCAATACCGTACGGCCCTGCGCCTCCCATGCGGCGGCCGTCGGGTCGTCGGACGCGGCGCGACCGATTGTATACGTCGCGCCTTCATATTGACCGCTCATGCCCTTCCCGACGGTTTCCGTCAAATCCGTAAAGTGACGCGCCGGAATTGCGCGCGCTTGCCCCGCGGCCATAATCGCTCCGGCCAAACGGTGACCGGAACCGCTTTCCAAACCTTGCGCCAACGCGAGCAGTTCCGTTTCCGTCGTCGTTCCTTGCGGTGCCAGCGCCACTACTTCCGGTTCCCCTTTGGTGAGTGTACCGGTTTTATCAAAAATAATATGGGTAAGTTTACCGGCCGCTTCCAAATCGGCAGCGCTCTTAAAAAGAATACCCGAACGCGCGCCCACGCCGGAACCGACCATAATGGATGTCGGTGTCGCGAGTCCCAAGGCGCACGGGCAAGCGATGACAAGCACCGCCACGGTACGCAGCAGCGCGGTTTCCAACGTGGCGTCGAAAAAAGCGTAGTAAACGATGCCCGTCAGCGCCGCAATCGAAATCACCGCGGGCACGAACCGAGCGGAAACGGTATCCGCCAGTCGCTGAATGGGCGCTTTGGATTCCTGCGCCGCCGCTACAACGCGAATAATTTGGGAAAGCACCGTATCGGCGCCGACCGCTTGCGCCGTCATCGTAAACGGCGTGGCGCCGTTCACCGTGCCGCCGGTCACCGTATCACCAACCGTTTTTTGTACCGGCATGCTTTCGCCGGTCAACATCGCTTCATTGACCTCCGGCGCGCCTTCGCTGACTTGACCGTCCACCGGAACTTGCTCGCCCGCTTTGACCCAAAGCGTCATACCGACTGTCACGTCATGCGCGTCAATGGTTGTTATTTCTTCCCCGTCTTTGCGATGGGCTCGCGCGGGCGCCGCGGCAAGCAATGTTTCCAGCGCTTGTCCGGTACGGCGTTTCGCGGCCGCCTCCAAGTATTTACCGAGTAAAATAAAGGTAATCAGCCACGCGGACGTTTCAAAATATAAATGCCCGGCGCCGCCAAAAAGTTCATACAGCGAGTAAAGATACGCCGTCGTCGTTCCCAAGACCACAAGCACGTCCATATTGAGCGAACCGCCGCGCAATGCGCCCCACGCGCCGCGATAAAAATAAAGTCCCGGTCCGAATTGCACGACCGTCGCCAAAACGAGCTCCGCGACGCCCGGCAACATCGGCCACCAGCCGGTAAGCGCGCCGACCATGCCGATCATCAGCGGCAAAGCGAAAACGAATGCGATGAGCAAACGCCGTTTGGCCGCTCGCACCTCCGCCCCCGGATCTTCCCAAGCGGCATCGGCGATATGCGCGCCGTAACCGCTTTTTTCAATTTTAGCTATGATATCGGCGGCGGTTACCGTCTGATCATCGTACGCCATACGGGCGCGACCGGTAATCAGATTGACCGCCACTTCCTGCACTCCCGCCATTCGCCCGACGACTTTTTCGATTCGCGCGGAACAGGCCGCGCAATGCATGCCGGTAATGGCAAGTCGTAAAGTTTGTTTCATTCTATACCTTCTTTCCGTCAACTCACGGTTGTCCTTATATCGAATATTTTCTATGTATTTTCAGTATAACACTTTTGTCAAGAGTTGCCTACATGGTAAAATGCAGTTACTCTAATAGCGGAGGTCATATGTATTTTTCCATCAAAGAACCTTTTCATTACGAAACGGTCATCAAAAAATCGCGCTTTATCTGTGATCTGATTCCCGTCAATGATGCGGAGGAAGCCAAAGACGCGTTGGCGACCATTCGCAAACGCTACTACGATGCGACGCATCACTGTTCGGCGCTTCGCCTCGGCACCACCGGCACTTTGCAGGAGCAATCCAATGACGACGGCGAACCGGCCGGCACGGCAGGTCGTCCCATGCTGCATGTGTTGCAACAACGGGACCTGACCAATTTGCTCGCCGTAGTGACTCGCTATTTCGGCGGCATCAAACTCGGCACCGGCGGCCTGACCCGCGCGTACGGGGGAACTCTCGCCGAAAGCGTAAGCGCCGCGCCGATCGTCGCGTACGTCGCCCACCATCGCTATTCTGTCCAAATCCCCTACGATCTTCTGGGCGCGCTGGAAAACGCCTGGAAAGACATGCCTTACATCATTATCGATCGCCAATTTACGGATAACGTCCGCTTCACGATGGATGTACCGGCAACGACGGCCGTAGCCTTTGAACAAAATCTGACGGAACTGACCGCGGCGCGAGCCGTTTGGCAAAAAGATCCCGAACGCCTTTTAATGATTGATTATGATTTAATAAAATAAATCAATTTTTTTATTAATTATTCGTATTTATTTGGTTATCAATAAAACACTTTCATTTTACATCGCTCTCCATTCCTCGTATCCTGTAAATAGAAAATTCCGTTAAGGAAGGGAAAGGAGATGATTTTATGTCGAGATTTTGGCAGCATTACGCGAACCATCGTTTGGCGGCGGCTACCGGTCTGAATACCGAAGTAGCGGAAAGTTCCGTGATGGTAGCACCGCGTTTGGCGCGCAAAGAAGTATTTTCATTGCAAGGCGTGTGGCGCTACCTCGCCAAAAAACGGCTGGCGACCGCGGATGCGCTTTACTACCACAATGCATTCCCGGTCGCGCATTGTTGACATACTCTTTTTTCTCCGCTTAAAACACTCGGGCCTGCCCGCTCGAGTAATCTGCCCATAAAAATAACGGCGTCATGACGCCGTTATTTTTTTATATCAAATCTCAGACCGACTCGCGGACCGAAGTACTAACCGCATTGGCAAGCGCAGAAGCGGCGGTTTCTTCCGCCTTTTTTTCCGCCGCCAAGACGCTTGCGTAGTAATGTAAAAACACTTGTGCGGTGTGCGAAAGCGGTCGATTGCGCGGTCGTACGATCGCTTTTTTCAACATAATACCGCTCAAACGTCGGGAGTCCAGCCCCGGCCAAAATTCTTCCTCCGCCTCCGCCGGAATGAGCGCCGCTATATTTTCTGTGCGCGCCCAAGCCAGCGCTGATGCCTTTGTCGTACAGACGGCCACCAATTGAAAAAGCGTCTGTACGTCGCCGATTTCCTGTCGCAAAATGGCGGCCGCGCTGCCTGACGCGGCAATCGCCATGCCGCGTAAATCGGCAAAGCTCGCCCCCTGCTTCGGCACCTGACGCAATAAATCTTTTGCGCCGACAACGGTCAATGATTCGGCGCTGGTAAATAAAAATTCAAACTGCTCCGGCTGCGCAAACATCGTGTGGCATACGCCGAGATCCGTCTCGCCGGCGAGAAGATCTTCTTGCTGTACACTTGTAATGCCTTCTTTCAGTTCAAAGCGCACATGAGGATACTCCTTGTGAAACCCCGCCAGCACCCGTTGGATAAAGCGCGGAGACCGTCCCGGCGAAATGCTGAAACGTAACGTGCCGCGCACTTCCTGCGTGGCGGTTGCCATTTCATCGTCCGCCAAGTCCTCCAAAGCACAAATCTCTTTTGCACGCTGATAGAAGATTTCCCCGGCTTCCGTCAGGTGCAAGCGGCGGCGGCCGCGCGCGACAACGACCAGTTTTGTTTCGAACCGTTTTTCCAAAAGCTGCAGCTGCTTACTCAACGTCGGTTGCGTAATATGCAGATATTCCGCAGCGTTGGTCATATTGCCCGCGTCCACCATCGCCATAAAATTACGATAATACTCGGTGTCCATGATTTCCTTTCCGCGCTAACTTTTATATTTAGCACTAAAAATATATATTTTTTTGATGGCGATTTTTTTATGTCGGTTTACATTGTATAGTATATATTGTAGCATATAATTGTTTATAGATTATGCATTTTTTAGCACCTTACGATCACGCTGAATTTTCCACACAGTAGTGTTTTACCGCGTACGGGAAAAACCTTTGATCCTTCCTCAAAAAGGATAAGTATGTTATAATGCCATTACATTGAGAATGAAAATCAAAATTCAACCTTTATCCATCATCATTACCAAATGGTTCGCCTACGTATGCGTTGTTCTGATGAAAGGCTTATCGCGGCACCGACTCCTTGCTTTTTATTATGCCGTTTTTTCTGTTGTTTTTTGTATCCGTCGGCCGGATGACCCGGTAGCGACTTCGGCTGCCGGGTATTTTTCTGTCCGTTCCCGCGCGGTACGCGAGGACAGCATTAAATTGATATATTTTTTACTTATATACATATAAATTTTCGGAGGAAAGCATGACACTGGCTGACTTACGCCCGGGCGATATCGCTATCGTCACGGGACTTGCGCAAACGAGCATGAAACGTCGTTTGCAGGATTTGGGGCTGATCGAGGGCACGCGCGTCACCTGCATCGGCATCAGCCCGCTCGGCGACCCCAAAGCATTTGCGGTGCGCGGCACCGTCATCGCGATTCGCGCGACCGACAGCCGCCACATCGCGGTAAGGAGTTGTTGAGATGACTCCCGCCATCGCCCTCGCCGGCAATCCGAATGTCGGCAAAAGCACCGTTTTCAATGCCTTGACCGGATTGCATCAACACACCGGAAATTGGCCCGGTAAAACGGTGGAGACCGCGCACGGCTACTACGAAGATGCCGACGGCCGACTGGAGCTTGTCGATCTGCCCGGCTGCTATTCCCTTTTAGCGCATTCCGAAGAAGAGGAAGTCGCTCGCGATTACATTTGTTTTGAACAACCCGCCTGCGTGATCGCCGTGTGTGACGCGACCGCGTTGGAACGCAATTTAAATCTTGTCTTGCAAATTATGGAGACCACGCCGCAGGTGGTCGTCTGCGTGAATTTACTGGACGAAGCGGCGAAAAAAGAAATTTCTGTCGACTTGGCGCAACTGGCCCGTCGTCTGGGCGTTCCCGTTATCGGTACGGCGGCCCGCTCCAAGAAGGGGCTCGATGATTTGATCGCCACGGTCAAACAGCGTCATGTCGCCTGCCGGCAACCGCAAAAACACGCTTACCCTGAAGCGATGGAAGCGGCAATCGCCAAACTGGAACCAGAACTCGTTCCGTACGTCGGCCACAAAGTGAGCCCGCGCTGGCTCGCCATACGTCTTTTGGAGCGCGCCGCCGGCATGTCACAGGCCATGGAACGATACCTCGGCATCAACTTGTATAAAATTCCCGCCATCGCGCAGGCGCTTACCGCGGCGCAACGGGATTTGGTGCTGGCGGGATATCCCCAAGAGAAACTGCGGGACGCGATCAGCGAAAGTTTCATTCGTCGCGCGGAAGCCGTCAGTCGAGAGGTCGTTACCTTTCACAATCCGCATTACGCGCAACGGGATCGCAAACTCGATCAATACTTCACCGGTCCGTATAGCGGATTCGCCATTATGTTTCTTTTGCTTTTAGGCGTCTTTTGGCTGACGATTACCGGTTCCAACTATCCTTCCGAAATTCTCGCGCGGATTCTTTTCGCCGGTCAGGATTGGTTAGTCGACCGCGCCGTCGCTCTGGGGATATCCGAGGCGATCTACGGTCCGCTTTTATTCGGCGTGTATCGCGTCATGGCCTGGGTCGTTTCGGTCATGTTGCCGCCGATGGCGATCTTTTTCCCGCTGTTCACCCTGCTCGAAGACCTCGGTTATTTGCCGCGTGTCGCGTATAACTTGGACCGTTGCTTTCAATACTGTAAAGCCTGCGGCAAACAGGCTCTCACGATGTGCATGGGCTTCGGTTGCAACGCGGCGGGCGTGACCGGCTGTCGGATCATTGATTCGCCGCGCGAGCAGCTGATTGCCATCATCACGAACAATTTCGTTCCCTGTAACGGCCGTTTTCCGACGATAATCGCGATGATTTCCATGTTTTGGATCGGGACATCGGGCGGACTTTTAGACTCGCTGGGAGCCGCCTTTTTGCTCGCCATGGTCATTGTCATCGGCATCATCGCCACGCTGGTGGCTTCCAAGCTGCTTTCCATGACCGCGCTGAAGGGAATTCCCTCCTCGTTTACGCTCGAACTGCCGCCATTTCGCCGACCGCAGATCGGCACCGTCATCGTGCGCTCGCTCTTGGATCGAACGCTCTTTGTACTGTGGCGCGCCGTCAGCGTCGCCGCGCCCGCCGGACTCGTGATTTGGTGCTTGGCCAATCTGCAATATCAGGGCGTCAGCTTAGTCCGCCACATGGTGAACGCGTTGGAGCCGCTCGGCTACCTCATGGGTCTGGACGGCACGATTTTGACCGCGTTTATTTTAGGCCTGCCGGCGAATGAAATCATTTTCCCCTGCATGATTATGATTTATCTCGCCGAAGGCGCTTTGCTCGACATCGATAATCTCTCCACCTTGAAAACGCTTTTGCTTGACCACGGTTGGACCTGGCTCACCGCCCTGTGCGTGATTTTATTTTCACTGATGCATTGGCCCTGCGGCACGACCCTGCTCACGATTCAAAATGAAACGAAAAGCTGGCGTTGGACAATGCTTGCCGCATTGCTTCCTACCGCCATGGGCATCCTCACCTGCATGGCCGTCACCGCTATCGTTCGAAGCGTAGGCGGCACATAAAAAAAGACCTCTGCAGAGGTCTTTTTTTTATGTCATTCAGCAGCTCACGGGAAGAACGGCCAAACGATCGGAATCACAATCATCGAAACAACGAAGCCGACAATACAGAGCGGAATACCGACTTTCAGGTAATCGTTGAAGCTGTATTGGCCCGGTCCGAGAACCAAGGTGTTCGGCGGTGTCGCAACCGGCGTCGCAAAGGCGGCGGAAGCAGCGATCGCGATCGCGACCAAGACGGCTTTCGGATCCGCATGCAAGGATTGCGCCATCGAAATGCCGAGCGGTGCCAAGAGCGCCGCCGTCGCCGTGTTGTTCATAAACTGCGTCATAATGTTGCTCAAGAGGTACATAACCGCCGCGATAACGAGCGGGTTCGGGCTGTCGCCGAGCCAGCCGACAACAGTATCGGCAATCAATTTGCCGGCACCCGATTTATCCAAAGCAGTCGCGATCGGCATCATGCCGGCGAAGAGGAAAATCGTTACCCAGTCAATCGAGGCATACGCCTGTTTTTCTGTCATACATCCGGTCAAGACGGCCACCAGCGCGCCGATTACGGCCGCGGTCGTCAGCGAAACGCCGAGCTGTTTGGAGAAGACCATCGTCAGTACAACACCGATCAAAATCAAGAGCGAAATCATCTGCTTCGATTTGCTGTGGTTGACGGTCGACGGATCGACTTCCTGTTCCACTTCGACTTCCGCATCCAGTTCATGCGAAGGCAGCAAACGTTTGCCGACCGTCAGCGTGAACGCGATGGTGGCGAGCGAAAGCGGAATACCCATCCAGGCAAATTCGAAGAAGCCGAATGTCGGCAAGCCCGCGTTGGCCAATGCGCCGGTAACGATAATATTCGGCGGCGTACCGACCATGGTGAGCGTACCGCCGACGTTCGCGGCGATCGCCATCGGCATCAGGAAGCGCGAGCCTTTCAATTTCGCCGCCGCGCAGATGCCGGTAACTACCGGAATCAAAGATGCGGCCGTACCGGTGTTGGACAATACCGCACTCATGATAATCGTAACGAGCATAACGCCGCCCATCAGGCGCGTTTCACCCGTGCCCGCCATGCGGACAACGCTTTCACCGATTTTTTGCGCCATACCGGTATGGAACAACGCCGCACCGATAACGAACATGCCGGCGAACAAAACAACCGTCGAGTTCGAAAGACCCGAGAAAATTTGTTTTTCAGAAATAACGCCTAACAAACCCAGCGCAATCGATCCGCCCATGGAAGTAATCGCAAGCGGAATCAGTTCGGTAATGAACAGCACCGCGACGACGCCCAGGACGCAAAGAGTAATAATAGCAGGACTCAAATCAATACCTTCTTCCTATAACAACTGTAACATTTGAAAAATAGGTAAGTGGTTCGGGCAAGAAAGTAAGTGGGAAAAAAGTTTATTGCATGGCTTGCAACATGGCAAGCATCGTGCCGGCCGCAACCGCCGTGCCGATAACACCGGCTACGTTCGGTCCCATCGCGTGCATCAGAAGGAAGTTCGACGGATTCGCCTTCGAACCGACCACCTGCGATACGCGCGCCGCCATCGGTACAGCCGATACGCCCGCCGAGCCGATCAGCGGATTGGTCTTGCCGCCATCCAACATCGTCATTAACTGGCCGAAAAGTACACCGGCCGCCGTGCCGCCGATAAAGGCCACCAAGCCGAGACCGATAATTTCCAGCGTTTGCACGTTCAGGAAACTTTCGGCCGACATCGTGATACCGGTACCGAGCGCGAGGAAAATCGTAACCGTATTCATCAACGCGTTCTGCGCCGTATCCGACAAACGATGCGTAACGCCCGACTCGTTGATCAGGTTACCGAACATCAGCATGCCGAGCAGTGCCGTGATCGAGGGCAAAATCAACGAAATCAGAATCGTCGCGGCGATCGGAAATACTACCTTTTCAAAATGCGTCACATGACGCAGCTGGCCCATGACAATTTTCCGCTGTTTTTTCGTGGTGAACAATTTCATAATCGGCGGCTGGATCAAAGGAACCAACGACATGTACGAATACGCCGCTACCGCGATCGCGCCCAAGAGTTCCGGTGCGAGTTTGGAAGCGAGGTAAATCGATGTCGGGCCGTCCGCTCCGCCGATAATACCGATGGCCGCCGCCTGCGGTGCCGTAAAGCCCAGGAACATGGCGCCCCCGAGCGCGACAAACACGCCGATCTGTGCGGCCGCTCCTAAAAGAAGCGTTTTGGGATTCGCGAGCAGCGGACCGAAGTCCGTCATCGCGCCAACCCCCATAAAAATAAGTGGCGGAAAAATTTCATAATGAATGCCCGCGCTGATAAGTGCAAAAACCCCTTCTTCAAAACCGTTTTTCGGTAAGTTCGCCAAAATACAGCCGAAGGCGATCGGTCCTAAGAGTAAAGGTTCATACTCTTTGACAAATGCCATGTACAGCAATAAGATGCCGACAAAAATCATCAGGCCATGACCCAGGGAAAAAGCAATCATGCCGCTGTCATGCCATACTGATGTAATCGCTACCACAAAATCTGTTGCAAAGCTTCCCAACTGACCTCTCTCCTTTCTTCTAAAGGGGGCGGAAATTTCCGCCCGTTGCCAATGTCCGATCGCTGTTTGGTCCGAAGGACAAATCCTTTGCCATGGCTGAAAACGTGTGCCGCATGACGAGGTAGCTGCTCGTCGCACAATTGACACTTCGTCATCGAAGTCAGGAGATACTTGGTCAATTTCGTTTCTTACAGTTTCATGCTCAGGATGCTCTGCAAGCTTTTTCGCAGAAAACTTGCTCGCAAGCGATCATGGGTGCGCTCTTCCTACGCACGCCGGATAAGTACGAGAGACCAACTTAAAAGTGGACAGAAGGTCATACCCTACTTACGTTCTCAGTATTACACACTTTTTAAGCGTTCGTCAATATTTGTGCAATTCATAAATCTCTTTAAATCATTCTTTAAATTCGCTATATAGCCTTTATTTACAGTGATTTATAGGTTGCTTGGCGGTGTGATATTCTAAATTTTTTCTGCTACTATTACTAAGGAGTATTATCAATATGCTAAATCGTAATTATATTCATGTATATAATTATATATATACATATTTATATATACCATTTTGCATATATCCGTATTATCATTTCTAATGTTTTCTTTCTTTCATGATCCATAAACAGATCATGAAAAAATAATCTGTTTATGCCACCCTAAAATAATGGGCTAAAACAGGCTGCGGTTTGTGTGTACATCGGCTTGGAACATGTATTTTGCCACTCGTCATTGGTATTTTTTAGCGTATCTATAGTATTAGCGCCCATAAAACGGCAGAACCGTTCTTGTCGTACGAGTAGACGACATTACGCTCACCCCGACGGCAGTACACCGCGCGACATTTGTCATTCCTTTAACTACCTGCTGCCGCGGTAAGTCCCGCGACAGCAAGTACGTCGGTTCCATCGCCAAGATCGTCAAACGCATCAGCCACTCTTTACGACTACATTTGACCCTTCCGGATATGTCCATTTTTCATTTTTTTCGCGCATTAGGAGATCCGCTTTCGGGGAAATGCGACATACAGGATATACCGGCGGCGTTTCACGGGCCGATTCAAACAGGTATCCGTGACGGTGGTCGTGCATCGAGCAGTTCGACCGACGGGGAATACTTCGCGCATGCGATGCGGCCTGCATTTTTCGATCAGTACGTCTTTTATACGATACATACTTCGTCGCGTCATCCTCCTATTTATCTCATTGCATTTCATCCGCGGACGGCAACTGCTTTTGCCTACATCCGCGATTTTGGATGCTTCTCGCTTGCTTGCGCTCTTTACTTCATTCTCTGTATCCTGCTCACCGGGGTTGCTGCGATATTTTTCTAACGATCGCGGTATGTTTCCGGGAGGCATTCTGACCGCGTTACTATGACGCTGCCATGTATTAAAACAATACCGTTCCTACGGCGACTGCTGCCCGATCATTTTATTCGCTTTTATTTTGCTAAAAACACCTCAAATCATGAAAAAATATGAAATCAGGTCATCTTTTTATGAGCAGATCTATAAATTTCTAAAATGCCCAAAAATATTGATTTTTGACAAAACATAGTTGTCCGATGGTATTCGCTCGCGTGAAAATACAAAACGCCAAATTTACCTATTTTTTTCGCGTTTGAGTCCACTTGCATTTGGCGATCACATCCTCTTTTACCAAAATCTATATTTTACTCTTATATTTCTTTATTTAGCATTTTTCTGACTTTTATCGGTATATGCTTTTCTGTGACTGTTTTAAGGCACTAAAAAAGACCGGAAGTTTCCGGTCTTTTTTGCTAGTTCAATAACGGTGTCGTAAAAATAAACACCGATGCCAGTCCGATGACAATACACATCGCTAAAAACACACCGATTCCTTCCAATGTACGCGGATAACCGAAGTGAAATTTTTCCCCCAGCGGACCGCGACGCAAAAAGAAAGAAAAACGGGTGCGCTTTTTGAACCAGCGCGCCTTACGCTCTTCCCCGATCCATTCGGCTGCGATGCCAACCACGACCATCGCCGCCAGCATGCATAAAAACAAACGATAGAGGAATTGCGTCGGGCTCATTTGTTCCAAAATTTCCATACGAACCTCAATCAAAAGGTAAAGAAAAGGCCTCGCAAGCGAGGCCTTTTCATACATACGCTACATTCCTGTTATTTGCCCGGGAAGAACGGCCAAACAATCGGAATTACGATCATCATAACGACGAAGCCTACGATACAAAGCGGAATACCGATCTTGAGGTAATCGTTGAAGCTGTATTGGCCAGGGCCAAGTACCAGCGTGTTCGGAGGCGTTGCAACCGGCGTCGCAAATGCGGCGGAGGCTGCGATCGCAATGCTCACGAGAACGGCCTTCGGGTCCGCATGTAAGGATTGCGCCATCGAAATGCCCAACGGTGCCAACAGAGCCGCCGTTGCCGTGTTGTTCATGAACTGCGTCAGGATGTTGCTCAAAAGGTACATCGCCGCGCAGACGATCAACGGGTTCGGGCTTGCACCCAACGAGCCAACAACCGTATCCGCAATCAATTTGCCGGCGCCCGATTTATCCAATGCGGTCGCGATCGGCATCATGCCTGCGAACAAGAAAATCGTTACCCAGTCAATCGAAGCATACGCTTGTTTTTCTGTCATACAACCAGTCAGTACGCAGATGAGAGCGCCGATAACGGCCGCGGTCGTCAGCGATACGTGCAAGGTTTTCGAGAAGATCATGACGATAACTACGCCGATTAAAATCAAGAGCGAAATTATCTGTTTCGTCTTATTGCCCGATACTTCGGAAACTTCCTGTTCTACTTCCGCGGAAGTGTCGATATCATGGTTCGGCAGTAAGCGTTTGCCGATCGTCAAAGTGAACAGGACAGTCGCAATACAAAGCGGAATACCGGCAAATGCGAATTCGAAGAAGCCGAAAGTCGGCAAATGCGCGTTAGACAGTGCACCGGTAACGATAATGTTCGGCGGCGTACCGACCATGGTCAGCGTACCACCGGCGTTAGCGGCGATCGCCATCGGCATCATGAAACGCGAACCTTTCAGATGAGCTGCCGCGCAGATACCGGTAACAACCGGGATCAGGGATGCGGCGGTACCGGTGTTGGACAGTACCGAGCTCATGATAATCGTAATGGCCATAACGCCAAACATCAAGCCGGTTTCACTTTTACCGGCCATACGTACAACTTTTTCACCGATAAGTTGCGCCATGCCGGTGTGGAACAAAGCCGCGCCGATAACGAACATGCCGGCGAACAAAACAACTGTTGAGTTAGACAGACCGGAGAAAATCATTTTTTCCGGGATAACACCCAACAAACCCAGCGCAATCGCGCCACCCATCGAAGTAATCGCCAAAGGGATAATTTCAGTAATAAAACAGATGGCGACCACTGCAAGTACCGATAATGTGATCATTGCAGGACTCATAAGAGTACACCTTCTTTTTTGTAATAACTAGCAAATAGTCATTGGGCAAAGGTATAAAAGAAGGGCTCGAGGTAAGGGAATAAGTTGCGGATGCTAATTAATGAGCACCTGTTGCGCTCAACATGGCAAGCATGGTGCCGGCCGCTACCGCCGTACCGATTACGCCTGCAACGTTCGGACCCATGGCGTGCATCAGAAGGAAGTTAGCCGGGTTCGCTTTCGAACCGACTACCTGCGATACACGAGCTGCCATCGGAACGGCGGAAACGCCTGCCGAACCGATCAACGGGTTCGTCTTGCCGTCGACCATCAACATGATCTTACCGAAGATGACGCCGCCTGCTGTACCGGCGATGAAAGCAACGAGACCCAAACCGATGATTTCCAAGGTTTGAACGTTCAGGAAGCTTTCTGCCGACATGGTACAACCGGTACCCAATGCCAGGAAGATCGTGACGGTGTTCATCAACGCGTTCTGCGCCGTATCGGACAGACGGTGCGTAACACCGGATTCATTGATCAGGTTACCGAACATCAGCATACCTAAAAGTGCGGTAATAGACGGAAGTAATAAGCTGATGAAGATCGTGGATGCGATCGGGAACACCACTTTTTCAAAGTGCGATACGTGACGCAACTGTTCCATGACAATTTGACGATCTTTTTTGGTCGTGAACAATTTCATGATCGGAGGCTGGATCAACGGAACCAGGGACATGTACGAATACGCCGCTACCGCGATCGCGCCCAAGAGTTCCGGAGCCAATTTCGAAGCCAGGTAAATCGAAGTCGGGCCGTCGGCGCCGCCGATAATACCGATCGCAGCTGCCTGCGGAGCGGTAAAGCCCAAGAACATCGCGCCACCCAAGGCAACGAATACGCCGATTTGTGCCGCCGCGCCGAGCAAGAGAGTTTTCGGGTTCGCAATCAGCGGACCGAAGTCCGTCATCGCGCCGACACCCATAAAGATCAACGGCGGGAAAATTTCAAACTGAATGCCCGCATGAATGAGGGCAAAAACGCCTTCTTCAAAACCGTTTTTCGGCAAGTTGGCAAGGATACAACCGAATGCGATCGGTCCGAGCAACAACGGCTCAAATTCCTTGACAAATGCCAGGTAGAGCAACAGTATGCCGACAAAGATCATGATCGCATTACCAATACTGAATACGATAATGCCGCTGTCATGCCATACCGAAGTCACAGCTACTATGAAATCACTCATACTGTATCTCCTCTTCTATGTTTTCTGGTAAGTTGAGGTTTTAGCCCAACGCGATCAAATCGTCGCCCGCTTGTACGGTAGCATTGGCTGCGACCAAGATACTTTTTACCGTACCGTCACTCGGAGCATAGATTTCGTTGGCCATTTTCATCGCTTCCAGGACACAGAGGAGATCGCCGGCTTTAACAGCCTGACCTTCTTTTACGTCGACGGAAAGGATTTTGCCCGGCATCGGAGCTTTTACCGTTTCCGCGCCGGCCGGAGCCGCTTTCGCTGCCGGAGCCGGAGCTGCTGCCGGAGCCGGAGCTGCTACCGGAGCCGCTTTCGGAGCCGGAGCCGCTTTCGGAGCCGCTTTCGGGGCTGCGCCTGCGCCGAGTTCGTTCACTTCTACATCGTATTCTTGACCGTTAACGGTTACAGAAAATTTTCTCATTGTACATCCTCCTACTAAAAAGTAATTCTCCAAAACAAGGTATTGCTTAGTAATTGTCTACTCCAGACAGACGCGCCGCTGCTGTCCAACCGGTATTTTTGGCCGGTCGAATGGACGCAATTTGCGAGCTCGAGTAGCCCATTGCTGCTACTGCTGCGGTAATCACCGCAACCACTTCATCATTATCGGACGCAGTCGACGTTGCTGCCGGAGCTGCAGCTGCTGCCGCGGCGGCAGGTGCCGCTTTCGCTACCGGTTTAGGAGACGACTTTTTTTTTCCGGTCGGATCCACAAGTCGAATGATCGTCATGAGCACCCACAGCATAATCAACACAAAGAATACAATAAACATGTTGATCAGCATAAATACCCAAGGATTCAATTCACTTCCCATTCACACCCATCCTTTCTCTTTAGATTTTTCCTATACTACGTTATGCCGCTAAGAGATTATAACGGAATATTGGCGTGTTTTTTCGCAGGACGGGCTTCGCGTTTGCTGGCGAGCATGGCCAACGCGTTGATAACGTACGGACGCGTTTGTTTCGGTTCGATAACTGCGTCAACAAAGCCGCGTTCGGCTGCTTTGTACGGAGTCGCGAACTCTTCCACATATTCTGCCGTCTTCTGTTCTTTATCCGGATCTTTCCGGAAGATGATGTTGGCAGCGCCTGCCGGTCCCATAACCGCAATTTCCGAAGTCGGCCAAGCGAATACCTGGTCCGCGCCCAAGTCCTGGGAGCACATCGCGAGGTACGATCCGCCGTAAGCTTTACGGGTAATTACCGTTACTTTCGGCACGGTCGCTTCCGAGTACGCAAACAGCATTTTCGCACCGTGGCGAATGATGCCGCCGTATTCCTGCTGTACGCCCGGCAAGAAGCCCGGTACGTCAACCAAGTTTACGAGCGGAATGTTGAAAGCGTCGCAGAAACGGATGAAACGGCTGGATTTGTCGGATGCATTGATGTCCAAGCAGCCGGCCATAAATTTCGGCTGGTTGGCAATGATGCCGACGGTTTGTCCGTCAAAGCGGGCAAAGCAGGTAATGATATTTTTCGCGTAGTGAGCGAGTACATCATAGTATTCACCGTTGTCGACAATGCTCTTGATAACATCGTACATATCATACGCTGCGTTGGAGTTGTCCGGCAACAAGGCGTTGAGGCTTTCGTCCATACGCATCGGGTCATCACCCGTGTCAACAATCGGAGCTTCTTCCATGTTATTGCTCGGCAGGAAGCCCAAGAGATAGCGGATCTGGTTCAAGCAGTCTTCGTCGTCTTTCGCGATGAAGTGCGATACGCCCGAAATGCTGTTGTGGGTCATAGCGCCGCCCAGTTTTTCCGCCGTTACGTCTTCACCGGTGACCGATTTAACAACGGCCGGACCCGTGATGAACATTTGGCTGGTGCCTTCGACCATGTAGATGAAGTCCGTCAATGCAGGCGAGTAAACCGCGCCGCCGGCCGACGGTCCCATGATGGCCGAAATCTGCGGAACGACACCGGATGCAATCGTATTTTCAAAGAAAATACGGCCGTAACCGGACAATGCGTCAACCGCTTCCTGAATACGAGCGCCGCCCGAATCGTTCAGGCCGACACACGGTGCGCCCATTTTGAGCGAAAGCTGCAGGACACGGACGATTTTGCTGGCGTGCATTTCGCCGAGCGAGCCGCCTTCTACCGTGAAGTCTTGCGCAAATGCGTAAACGAGTTTGCCGTCAACGGTACCATAACCGGTAACAACACCTTCGCCCGGAAGATCTTTTTTATCTTGGCCGAAGTTTACGCAACGATGTTTTACCAAAGCGCCGATTTCAACGAAGGAGCCTTCGTCAAAAAGGATTTCCAAACGTTCACGCGCAGTCATCTTTCCTTTTGCGTGCTGTTTGTCGATACGGCTTTGGCCACCGCCCATGCGGACGTGTTCCAAATTTTTATGAAGCAATTCAACTTTTTGTTGGTTTACCGACATTCTTACACCTCCGAATAATGGTAGGGAAGGCCGCCTCATCGAGGCGGCATACTCCTATTATTGACGCTCCGTAAGTTCGATCAAAAGACCGTTCGTAGCTTTCGGATGTAAGAACGCGATGCGGCAGCCGCCGGCACCGTAGCGAGGTTTTTCATCCAACAGACGAACACCGCGAGCTTTCAAGTCTTCGAGAGCTGCGTCGATGCTGTCAACACGCAAAGCAACGTGTTGGAAGCCGTTACGATGTTTTTCAATGTAACGGGCGATCGGGCCATCCGGGCTGGTGGATTCCAAGAATTCGAGTTCCGCATCCCCCAGTTTGAAGAAGCTTACGTTAACTTTCTGTTCTTCCACCGTTTCGTCTGCTGCGGTCGGATGAACGTTCAACGTTTCCTGGAAAACTTGTTTCGTTTTCTGCAGGTCATCCACTGCAATACCGATATGGTCGATGTTCATAACTTTCCAATTCGCCATGCTTACTCCTCCTTTTGCAATAAAAAATAAAATTATTTAATAGCTTTTGCTACGATGGACTCAACGACTGTGTAAGGATCCACTTTCCTTGCATAGACTTGTTCCACGTAGTTATCAAATTCACCCGAGGACGTAACTTTTTCCATTACGTGACGGGAGATTTGCTCTTTGACCATCGCGATAATCTCGTTGACTGTCCGTTCGTGTCTGCGTTCCTGCAGAAGACCGGACTCTTCCAAGAATTCACGATGTTCGTCCATTGCCTCAATGACGTCTTCCACGCCTTCGTCACGACTGGCAATGGTGCGTTTGATCGGCGGACGCCAATCCACCTCTTCCGAGTTCAAATCGAGCATCATTTCGATTTCAACGTTCAAACGGTCCGCGCCGTCGCGATCACATTTGTTGATCGCAAATACGTCGCCGATTTCCAGAATGCCCGCCTTAATCGCCTGAATATCATCGCCCAAACCGGGTACCAGTACAACCAATGTGGTGTCCGCATTCTTGACGATATCGACTTCGGATTGGCCGACGCCAACCGTTTCAATCAAGACGACATCCATGCCGAATGCATCCATCAGCTTGACTGTATCCGCGGTTTTCTTGGAGAGTCCCCCCAAGCTACCGCGCGTACCCATACTCCGAATAAATACGCCTTCATCCAATGTCAAATCATTCATGCGAATTCGGTCACCCAAGATCGCACCGCCGCTAAACGGGCTCGTCGGGTCGACTGCGACAATGCCGACAGTCTTACCTTGTTTACGGAAATATTTTACCAGCTTGTCGGTCAGGGTCGATTTGCCTGCGCCCGGCGCACCGGTAATACCGATAATCCGCGCATTACCTGTATGACTATAGATTTCTCGAAGTATATCGACATATCCGTCTGCTTCGTTCTCGACTGCAGAGATAGACCTCGCCAAGGCCAGCCTGGATCCATTCCAGAATTCCTTCATTAAATCCATGGTTTTGCCCCCCTTGGTCAATTACGGACCTGTGCTCCCGCCGTAGCGGGAGCCGGTACCGTCTATCAGTTCTTAATGAACGTTTTCTTTGATGAATTCGATGATCTTCGTGGTCGGAGTGCCCGGTGTGAAGACAGCTTTTACGCCGGCTTCTTTCAGTGCCGGGATATCGCCTTCCGGAATAACGCCGCCGCCGATAACGAGCACGTCATTCAATCCCTTTTCTTTCAAGAGTTCGATAACGCGCGGGAACAGCGTGCCGTGCGCGCCGGAGAGCAAGCTCAACGCAACTACGTCAACGTCTTCAGAAAGAGCCGCTTCCGCGATCTGTTCCGGAGTCTGACGAAGACCGGTATAAATAACTTCAAAGCCCGCATCGCGCAACGCACGAGCGACTACTTTAGCACCGCGGTCGTGACCATCCAGACCCGGTTTTGCAACAATTACACGAATTAATTTTTCTGCCATGATTGGTTACCTCCCGTATCCTTTCAGCAATAGCGTATCTTAAACCGTAGCGTGCGCCTGGTATTCACCAAATACGCCGCGCAGTACGTTGCAGATTTCACCCAAAGATGCATATGTGCGTACGCAGTCGAGGATCAACGGCATCAAGTTGACGCTTTCATCTTCGGCGCCTTTGCGCAATGCTTCCAAAGTGGCCTTGACAGCTTCCTGATCGCGACCGGCTTTAACTTTAGCCAATTTCTTAGCCTGCAGTTCGCCAACCGAAGTGTCGACTTTCAGCAAGCCTTCGACCGGTTTTTCTTCGACTTGGAATTTGTTGACGCCAACGATAATACGGTCGCCGGATTCAACTTCCATCTGCCAACGATATGCCGATTCCTGAATTTCTTTCTGGATGTAACCTTTTTCAATCGCGACTACCGCGCCGCCCATTTCGTCGATCTTACGGATGTAGTCTTCCGCTTCTTTTTCGATCGCATTGGTCAACGCTTCTACATAGTACGAGCCGCCCAGCGGATCGACTACGTCAGCCAAACCGGATTCGTACGCAACGATCTGCTGCGTGCGCAACGCGATTTGTACGGATTCCGTCGTCGGCAATGCCAACGCTTCGTCGCGGGAGTTAGTGTGCAAGGACTGCGTGCCGCCGAGAACAGCCGCCGCGGTCTGCAACGCTACACGAACGATGTTGTTGTCGACCTGTTGCGCCGTCAACATCGAGCCTGCGGTCTGCGTGTGTACACGCAATTTCATGGATTTGTCTTTCTTCGCGCCGAAACGGTCTTTCAGGATGCGCGCCCAAAGACGACGGGATGCACGGAATTTTGCAACTTCTTCGAGTACGTTGTTGTGCGCGTTCCAGAAGAAGGACAGACGACCTGCAAATTCGTCGATTTCCATGCCGGCTTTCAGTGCCGCTTCGATGTATGCAATACCGTCAGCGATCGTGAAAGCGATTTCCTGCGCTGCTGTCGAACCCGCTTCACGAATGTGGTAGCCGGAGATCGAAATCGTGTTCCATTTCGGAACGTTCTGCGAGCAGTATTCAAAAATATTGGTGATCAAACGCATCGACGGTTTCGGCGGGAAAATGTAAGTGCCGCGAGCCGCATATTCTTTCAGGATGTCGTTTTGGATCGTGCCGCGCAGCTGGTCAGCGGATACGCCTTGTTTTTCCGCAACGGCAATGTACATCGCCAAGAGGACGGACGCCGGAGCGTTGATCGTCATCGAGGTCGAAACTTTACCCAAGTCGATCTGGTCGAACAGGATTTCCATGTCGGCGAGCGTATCGATCGCAACGCCTACTTTACCAACTTCGCCGGCACTCATCGGATCATCCGAATCGTAACCGATCTGCGTCGGCAAGTCGAATGCGCAGGAAAGGCCCGTCGCACCGTTTTCAATCAGGTAACGGTAACGTTGGTTTGATTCTTCGGCCGTAGCGAAACCGGCATACATACGCATCGTCCAGAGACGGCCACGGTACATCGTCGGCTGTACGCCGCGGGTGTACGGGTAGCTGCCCGGCAGAGCCAGATCGCGTTCATAGTCAAACCCTTCGATATCGAGCGGGGTGTAGACTTTGTTGTGCTTCATGTTCGGACGTTCCGGGTGTTTGGCATACATCTTAGCGACTGTTTCTTCGTATGCCTCCAATTTGGCCTTCAAGGATTCGTTAGCCATGTGTTCATCATCCTCCTAAAAAATATAAATATATATCGGTCTCTTGCGAGACTGACTAACCACAACGCAGCCGCAGCTTAAGCTGTCTTTTCAACGATGCGGGTAAGTCCAAAAAAGGATCGGGTCTTACTGTTTTTTCATGCTCTTGTTATCGGCTAAGCGCTGATGGAAATCAAATGCTTCTTTGAGAATATGCGGGGTTTGCGAGTAGCCGCAAGCTTTTTCCGCACGTTCCAGATAGTCCATCAATTCCGGACGGTAATCCGGATGCGCAATGTTTTCGATAATCACGCGAGCGCGTTCTTTCGGCGAGAGGCCGCGAACGTCGGCAACGCCCATTTCGGAAATGTAGACGTGTACGTCGTGTTCCGTATGGTCGATGTGCGAGCAGAACGGTACGACACAGGAGATGTCGCCGTTTTTCGCGATCGAGTTCGTGAAGAAAATGCTCAGGCCGCCGTTACGAGCGAAGTCGCCCGAACCGCCGATACCGTTCATCATCTTCGTGCCCGATACGTGCGTCGAGTTGATGTTGCCGTAGATGTCCATTTCGAGCGCGGTGTTCATCGCGATAACGCCTAAGCGACGGATGACTTCCGGGTTGTTCGAAATTTCTTGCGGACGCAAAACGATTTTATCGCGGTACCCTTTGATACCTTTGTAGAACCGTTTCAGTCCGTCCGGCGACGGCGAAAGGCTCGTGCCCGAAGCCATCGTCAATTTGCCGGCATCAATCAGGTCGAACATGCCGTCCTGGATAACTTCCGTGTATACGGTCAGGTTTTCATACGGAGAATCAACCAAGCCGCTGATTACGGCGTTTGCTACGTTACCTACACCGGATTGCAACGGGAGCAGGTTTTCCGGCAAGCGACCGTGTTTTACTTCGTTTTGCAAGAAGTCGATGAGGTTGCCGCTCATCTTCTTCGCGTCGTCACCAATCGGGGCGAATGCGCGTGTTTTGTCGGTGATGTCGCACGGTACGATCGCAGCGATTTTGCTGTGGTCCACTTCGATGTACGGAGTACCGATGCGGTCGCCGGCTGCTTCGATCGGAATCGGTTTGCGATGCGGCGGGTTAGCCGGCTGATAAATATCATGCATACCTTCCAATTCGAGCGGTTGCGAAGTGTTCACTTCGATGATTACTTTTTTGGCTTCCGTGACGTATACCGGCGAGTTGCCCAAGGCGGTCGTCGGAATCAGGTGACCTTCTTCAGTAATCGCGCATACTTCAATGATGCACCAGTCTAATTCGCCGAAAAAGCCCGCGCGTACCTGTTGCGCTACGTGGCTCAAGTGCATATCGATGTAGTGCACTTTGCCGGCGTTGATGGCTTTACGCAATACAGAGTTTGTCTGGTACGGGAAGCGGCGGTTCATACCGTCACATTCAACCAGAGCTTGGTCTGCTTCCGGGCCGACCGAGGCGCCGGTCCACAGATCAATTTTGAATTGCTCTTTCTTAATCCGTTCTTCCAATGCGAGTGGTACTGCTTTCGGGTAACCGGACGGTGTAAATCCGCTGATACCGATATGATCATTCGGGTGAATCATGGCGGCCGCTTCTTCTGCGGTCATGACTTTGCCGAGCAGATCTTTACACCGAATTCTGTCGCGAATGTCGTTAATATCCATTCCTTTACCATCTCCTTAAAAAACAACGGAACACGCTATGCCGTACATAGTTCCGAGAAACAAAAAAGGATATCGCCGCCGTCGACGATATCCTTTTCGAGGGAAGAGAAATAGTCAACGGTACCGCAATGCGATAAATCTGGCGTCTCCTAAATTCTTGAATCCCCTCCCTTGTGGACCAACTCCGTATTTTTGCAAAGAGCCTTGTAAATCAGCCCTTCACATATTGTTCGTCTATATGATAGACGATGGGTTTTGCCTTGTCAATCATTACTATTCGGTTTCTAATCTTTCTAAGATACCTAAAAATGCCACTCGACGGTTGTTGTAAAACACCGGTGATTAATTGTAAACCTTGTTATTCTGTTTAAGCATAATGCATATTCAGCTAATCTTCAACGTTTGTTAAGCTTTCTAATTTTTCTTTTCAGCGTTGTCCCAAACGACTCAGCGCACTTTGCAATGCACATAATGTCCAAAACGTGAGTGCCACTGTCCGGTGGAAGAAATTGTAATCGAACAGTCCGTTGATGCTCATAGCGACCACGGCCAATAGCACTCCCAAAGACAGCGCCCGCGCAAGGTGGCTGTCGCTTATCCGGTAGCTGCGCCAGGCCAAAACGCCATGCCCCCAAAAGGCCAGCATGTATAGCGCGAAGCCGATGATTCCGGTCTCCGCCAAGACCGTCAGGTATAAATTATGTGCGTGGTAAATCACAATCGACGGATCCTGAATATAGTAATCATAGTGGGGATACACAAGCGGAAAAGCCGCCCAACCGATCCCGCTCGACCAGTGATCGCCGATCATTTGCCAGGTGCTGCGCCAAAATGCAAAGCGCAGATCCACGGACGTATCGCCGCCGCGGAAAAGAGAAATAAAGCGCTCCGTAATTTGTCCATGATGCAACCAAAGAAATGCGGGGACAGCCAACAAGCCCCAGGCGACCCTTCGATCATAGATAATGGCGGTGACGGTGAGTACCACCAGCATACTCACCCACGCCCCCCGTGAATACGTCAGCAATAACACCAACAATATCAGCAGCAAAAACGCTGCCAGAAGCAAGCGCTTATATCCGCGCTCATAAATCGCAGTAAAACTCGCGAGCACGCTCGCGATAATCAACAAATACGCCCCCAGCAAGTTGGGATTGCCCAGCGTACTGTACATCCGCCGCAGCAGTAGCGGAAAACGTTCGCGATCCACCCATTCCATAGTAAAGCCGTCAAACCCGCCGAAGAAATACTGATACACGCCGATGACACATACAATGACCGCGCCGGCCAATAAGTAGCTTAAAAAATGCACGCATTGCTCGCGCGTGCGTAACTGCCAGGTCACCAGTAAATACATCGCCGCATAGGTGCCGCAGCGATAAAAAAAGTTGTATGCGCTGGCGGAAGGTTCCGGCGCCAACCAGGTGGTGCAATACGCCCAAGCGGCAAACAACATGAGCGCCACTCCCGGCCAACGCAAGGCGCGCAAACGAGCCGGCTCACGCCAAAGCAACACCGCCATAACGGCGCATGCCGAAAACAGCGAAAGCTCCAATCCCATTTGCCACCAGGGCATAAAAAAAGCCGCCGCGTATAATAACCCGCTGCACCATTGCGATAATAATCGGGAATGCGTCTGTACCTGCATGCAGATTCGTTCCTTTCGTAATAACACTAAGCTTATTATAATGCGCGGTATGCGTTCTGTCCACGCAGACAGCGCGAAGGCCTTATGTTGTTCCTTTCTCTGCTCTGTAAAGTTATCAATGGTCGATAAATAACTTCTTTTTCATTTATTCATCATGTTTATTTATATTTCGTAAAGAAAACATTCTTTCCAAACGATATTTCATTTTTCTATTTTTGTGAATTCTTCCATTTACTATATATAAATGTTTTTATATATAAAGATAATATAATCCATATTATCATCAAAATTGATACTTATCAGAAAATCACCTTCTCTTTCCTTGCCACATGATGGTTTTAGGTATGCTACAATAGCAAAAGGAGGAATGCACATGAACAAAGTCAAAATTGGTACAATGGCGATTGCCTTTATGTACACGATTTACCATATCAACAGCGTCGGTTTGAACATCGGTAACGGTCTGGTCCTCGCCGTGGTTTTGTTTTGCATCGCGATCGATTGCTACCGCTATGCCAAACGGCGTACCACCGAAGATAAACACGATTTGTACCGTAAATAAATCAAAATGTTTGCCGAACTATATTGATTTATTTGCATATAATGACTATACTATAAGTAAGAATCATTCATATTAACAACAAGGAGGAATGTAACAATGAGCATGATCGGAAAAAAACTGCCGGAGTTCAAGGCAGATTATTATCAGGCGGGCGAATTAAAGCAACTCACCCATGAGGATGTTTTGGGAAAATGGGCGGTATTCTTCTTTTACCCTGCCGATTTCACGTTTGTATGCCCGACAGAATTAGCTGACTTGGCGGATCACTATGAAAAACTGCAGGAATTAGGCTGCGAAGTTTACAGTGTTTCGACCGATACGCATTTCGTTCACATGGCTTGGGCGAAAGAATCCCCGAGCATTCAGAAAGTCCAATACAAAATGATCGGTGATCCGACCGGTCAATTAGCCCGTTACTTTGATGTCATGAACGAAGCGGAAGGTAGCGCGCAACGCGGTTCCTTCGTCATCGATCCCGAAGGCGTCATCCAGGCCCTGGAAATTCACGCGGACGGCATCGGCCGTAATGCGGATGAATTGGTTCGCAAAGTGGAAGCGGCGCAATTCGTTGCCGAACACGGCGACCAGGTTTGCCCCGCGCGCTGGCACAAAGGTGCGGAAACCTTGAAACCGGGTAAAGATTTAGTCGGTACGATTTAACTTTAAAAAGCCACCCTAAGGGTGGCTTTTTTGTGTCGTGCAGTAAGCGCGATCGCGCGACAGCAAAATAACTTTTTTGTATTCCGATACAGAATAAAATTGACAATCGCCTCTAAATTCGCTACACTAGGAGAGTATTCATGCACGCGGAGAGGTGTCCGAGTGGTTGAAGGTGCATGATTGGAAATCATGTGTACGGCGCAAACCGTACCGGGGGTTCGAATCCCCCTCTCTCCGCCATTTACTTTCGATCAACATAATGCCAAGTAAATGAATTACGGATAACATTAAAAGGCCCGCGATATCGCGGGCCTTTTTCATGCCCGTCGGTGTCCGTGCAACGCCAAGCGCGATCATTTTCCGAATCATCGCAGCGCCCGACAAAAGCATGTATTCTGAGCGTAAAAAAAGAGTTGCCCATGATAGGCCCCGGCATCGTAGCCGAACGCACATGGAAACTTTTTCTATGTTCCTAATCGCAAAAGCCGCAAACCAACAACTTGATGAGCGAAACGCATTGCATTGCCGCCCCGATACATTCGGCGGCGTTTTTTATTTCGTCCCGCGCATCGCCGTGATGTAATCGTCATTTTACCGCGCTTTACACGAGCGCTTATTCCTTCACAAGGACTTTTTCTATTTCGCCGATGTATATTTCATGGAAATCGCGGTCGGGGTAATGCTCGTTAATGATCCTCGTATCAATAAATCCGGCGGGAAGCAGCGGCGCCTGATACAATTTGCGGCAAACGATCACGATCTCGGCTTCCGCAAAATAGGTATAGTCTTCTTCAAACACAGGAGTAAGACCGACTTTGGCGACTTTATCCCCATCGCGACCCGAATGACTACCCAAGTAACCCATCTCTTTTTTATAGTCGCTGCCGAAAAGAGAGAGCGTGTACCGATCCGCGCGATCCATAAATTCTTTGGTGTAACGTTGCGGGCGGATATACACGATCGCCGTCGGGCGCTGCCAAATGACACCGACATGTCCCCAGCTCGCGGTCATCGTATTGTAGCCTTTCATCGTATCGCCGGCGGTCACCAGCCACCACTCATTACCGATCATTTGCGGGGTGACTTGCAGTTCTGTTACGGAAATTTCACGCATAATAGACCTCCTTCAAGCAATATTCCCCTTTTCTTTCATTATACGCTCTGATGCAAGCACGGAAAAATCCAATCGATTTTAATGACACTGAAGTTGGCCGCTTGTTTAGGCGCGAGGAACGGCGTTTTTCCGGTGCGCATGCTATAATGGATACAAATACATCATAAAGTAGCAGAGGAGGAGTGCTATGAGTTGTCCGCACAGTAAATACGATGTTACCAAAATGGATCCGCATGAACGCGCCCGCTATGAGTCGGCGATGCGGCATGTCGAGGCCGCCAAGGCGGCGGGAAAATCGACGGATGAGTGCCATGCGATTTTCCAAACGATCATGAACCGCAAATGGGATGATCCCGTGCCGAATGACGAGGCGCACCGCGAATACGCGGAACGGGTGGAGCGCGCGAAAAAAGCGCGTGACAACGGCGCCGGTTGTAAGGAAATCGCCGCGATTTTGCACGGCGAAAAGTAAAAATATAACTTTTTCCATATAGCGGCGGAACGATTCCGCCCGAAAGGATCAGCATGCATTGTGAACACCATGATCACGATATCGCGCCGGTGACCTCTGCCGAGAAGGCTCGTTCGGAACGCGCGACGCGCGAAGACGACGCGTATTTTGACGGCGTGGTCCGCAACGACCCGCCGGAAACGATCGTTCGCCATGATGATGTCCGCCATGAGGAAAGCGAAGATGATGCGCATCAGGAAGGCGTCGTCGTTCGTCATGACGATGCCTGAGCAGGCGACATCGACACGAACGGGCCGGGCATTCGGGAAAATGCGCGCGCCCACTACGCGCGCGGACCGGTGAGAGCGTCGGTCGCATCGTAAATAAAAAAACAAAGGGCCCCGGTTCGCTTGGGACCTTTTTGCTTTCTTACTCCTCCCATGTCGCGGGAAAGCCGCGCATGCCCCAAACGCTGTGAATTTGGTATAATAAGGTAAACTTATGCAAAGGAGACCGTTTATGTATACAGAACGTGAAATCAACTTACAAGACGCTGCCATGCACCAGCGCCTGATGGATTTTCTGGCCGGTTTTGAATTGACTTTTTCGGGGAATATCGACTATTCCATGGGGATCTTTGACGATGATCGCCTGATCGCGACCGGCTCGCTGAGCGGGCGTGTTTTACGCAATATCGCCATTGATCCGGAGTACCAGGGAAAAGGTCTGACGCACCGCATTCTCGACCATCTGATGGCGGAAGCGAAACGGCGCGGGATCACCAGCTACCAGATCTTTACGAAACCGGAAAAAGTACCGGTTTTCGAACACTCCGGCTTTACCTGCGTCGCGAAAGCGGAGCCGTATGCCGCGCTGCTGGAGTACGGCGATGATACACTGGCGGAATTTTTAGAAAAAACGAAAAAAATCGTCGGTGAACCGGCCGGTCCGGTGCGCGGGTCCATTGTCATGAACTGTAACCCGTTTACCAAAGGCCACCGCGCTTTGATCGAGTACACATCCCAACAGTGTGATGATGTCGTATTATTCGCCGTGCAAGAAGACCGTTCGCTCTTCCCGTTTGCGGATCGTTTAGAATTGATTCGCAAAGGAACCGCCGATCTCGGCAATGTCAAAGTAGTTTCAGGCGGTGATTATATCATTTCGAACGCCACATTCCCGACCTACTTTATCAAAGGCACAGAGGCGCTCGATGCGCAGACGAAACTCGACGCGACCGTGTTCGCGGAGCAGATCGCGCCGGCGCTCGGCATCACCGTTCGTTTCGTCGGTGAAGAACCGACCGACAACACAACCAGCGCGTATAATTCGGCGCTCGGTAAAGTCTTGCCGATGAATGATATGGATTTCAAGATCATTCCCCGTATCCAAAAATCGGGTACTATCGTCAGCGCCTCTAAGGTGCGTGCCGCACTTGCCAACGATGATTGGGAAACGGTCGCGACGATGGTTCCGCAAACCACGTTGGACTACCTGCATTCGGAACGCGGCGCCGCCGTCATTGAAAAAATCAAAAAAGACGCTGCGGCTAAAGCTAAGCTTTCAAAGTAAAACAAATACTAAAAAAAGACGTCCGTACGGACGTCTTTTTTATTTAATGACTACGCCGAGGTTGGCAAAGCAGCGTATTTACTCCTGCTCTGTCATGGGCGATGCAGTCGGCGTCGATGACGACACCGGCTGATAGTTTTTCAGATATTCGACGGCATCCGCGTAAATGCGCTGCACTTCGTCACGCGTCAAGACCTTAAAGCTGCCGAGCTGCGGACGACCCGCCATCGCGCGATCGGTCAGCTCTTCCAAATTGAATTCGATATCTCGAACTTCCTGCGAAGCGACCGGACCGAGCATATCGATTTGGGCAAAGAATTCTTCCGTAAAACGAATTCCTTCCAGCGCGATTTCTTCCTGCGTGCCGAAATCGCGTTCAATGTTCCAGACGGTTCTGCCGTACCGATAGAAACGATGCACATCGGCAGTGTAAACGTATCTCGCCCATGCGCACCAAACGGCCGCCATGCCGACGCCCGAAGAAATATTGTACAAACCCAGCAATTCCTTTTGCAATTCATGAACGGTAATATCCGCCTCGCCGTTGCCGGAACCGGTCAAGTCGTTATGCGCCAGCGCGCTCGCCCACATGACATTGGCTCTGGCGTCATAATTATTCATTTCCGTCAGGATGGTCTGCGAGTTGCGAATCAATACGCGCAGCAGCGCTTCGCAGATATTATCCGTCAGTTCCATCGTCGAATTGTGCGTAAAGTAGTGTTCCATCGTCATAATCATAATTTCGGAAATGCCGCTGTACAGTTCCGCTTTGGAAAGCGGATACGTCAGCATCGGATTCATGATCGCAAAGCGCGGCCGTGCGCCGACCACATTGATAATGCGGCTGACGCGCTGCACCTTATTGGTCAAATGAGTTACCGCACTCATTTCGCCGGAACCCGCCATGGTGGTAGAAATAACGCCTACCGGCAAAACCTCTTCGGCGACGCGTTCGCGGGTAAAATAATCCCAGATATCGCCGTCGTTGACGATACCGATCGCAATGACTTTCGCAAGATTGACGACCGCAGGACCGCCCAGAGCAAGTATAAAATCCACATCTTCAATCCGACCGAGAGCAATCCCCTCATTCGCTTTACGGCGTATCGGCGGCGGGTATACTCCGCCGATATCGTTGTATAAAATGCCCGCTTCATCCAACGATACCTGCACGCGCTCCAATAGGCCGTGGCATTGGCTACATTGTCGGCCATGAATAATCAAGACCTTATGTGCGCCTTCTTTGCGCAACAGCTGACCGACTTCACGCTCACGATCCGATCCGAAAACAACCTTTGTCGGAACGTGATAAGTAAAGTTCTTCATGGAATTCTCCTTTAAAAATACTATTAAGTGATAATAATCTAACTCTATTATATGCTTGTCCTATGGGAGCGTCAAACAAGGTCTAATTTCGCTCGCGAATAAAATCGCAGAACTTCTGCGCAATTGTCGTCAATTTGCGATCTTTGACCGTATAGATATGTTCCGCACCCATGATCTCTTCCGTCGCAATCGGCATGGTGGTAAGACCGATGCCCGTATCCTCATCCGGTTCGCCCATAATCACCGCGATCCCCATGTTGCGCCGCGCCCAATGCATCGCAAACAGATTCGTACTGCAGACAGCACGAATGTCCTGATGCAAACCGCGTTCCCGGAAAAAGCTTTCCAGACGGGGCGCCAGACTGCGCGTCACGCAAAGCGGAACCCCGGCGAGATCCTCAATGGTCAAAGGCTGCAACGGTTTTTTGAGCCATTGCTGCTGATTACTCATCACGGCGGAAAGCGACCGGTAGCGAATGGTGAGCAACTCAAATAAATACCCGCGCGGAATCGGCTCGTTCATAACACCGATGTCGGATACTCCGTTTAACAGCGCTTCCGCCTGCTGATCCACATTGCCCTCGGAAAAAATGGAACGAAACTGCGGATTCTCTTTCGTAAAGGGCTGCAAATAGGTGTCGATAAAGCCGTTGACCGCGCCCGGCGTAATCGAGATGCGCAAAGTACCTTCCTCGCCCTGCGCCACACCTTGCACCTCATGCTTGAGTTCGTCCGCCAAACGGACAATGTCTTTGGCGCGGCGATAGAAAAGTTGCCCCGCTTCGGTGAGTTCGATGCGTCGACCGCCGCGGTGCGTGATGATCAAATCCGCTTTGTAATTCGTCTCAATTTGCTTCAATTGCGCGCTTAACGCAGGCTGTACCATGTTCAGTCGCTTCGCCGCCTCGGTCAATGTCTGCGAGTCGACCATCATAATAAAATTGCGAAAATATTCGATATCCATGCGCGTGCTCCTTTCCCATTGCTTTCCCCGACAATGGTCACACAGAAGGCCGGAATAAATGTTCCCGACGCAAGCTTACAAATGTTCCCGCACCGATGACCACATGATCGAGCACCGGTATATTTAAGACTTCACCGGCGGCGTTAAACCGCTCGGTTAATGTGATATCCGCCCCGGAAGGAGTCGGATCACCGCTCGGATGGTTATGCACCAGGATCATTGCCGCCGCGTTCCAACGGATCGCATCTTTCATCGCCAGTCGCACATCGGCGACGCTTTGATCCAAACTGCCACGCGATTGTTCCACCGCGGCGAGCAAACCGTTTTTCGTGTTCAGATAGCAACAGTAAAACACTTCCTGCGGCAAATCTCGCAACTGCGGCAGAAAATACCGCGCGACCGCCTCCGGATCGGAAAAATCGCTGCGCGTTTGCGGTTTACGTTGCGCCAGACGTTTCCCCAATTCAATCGCCGCGCAGAGGGTCGCCGCTTTACTGACGCCGATGCCTTTGACCGTCAGCAGGTCTCGCCAATGGAGTGAGCCGTAGCGCGACGGATCGCCTCCGATCCACTGGTCTTCGACCGCTCGCGCGAGCTCAATCACCGACTGACCGGGAATCCCGCTTTTTAAGATCAAAGCGATCAGCTCCACTTCGGTCAGTTGTTCCGGCCCCTGCGTCAAAAGTTTCTCGCGCGGCCGCTCCGCCTCTGTCAAATCGCAAATGCGTGCCATTACCATTCCACTCCGTTTTCCGTGAGCAGCCGATACGTCGCATGCAAGGGCAAACCGACCACATTGGTGTAACTTCCGGCGATGGCGGAGATCATCAATGCCGCCGTTCCCTGGATGGCGTAAGCGCCGGCCTTATCCGTCCATTCGATGCCGGCCAAATACGTTTCCAGCAACGCTTGCGGCCAAGGCTCCATTTTGACCTCAGTGGTCACCGACCGCGTGATCGCCTCGCCCGACGGAAGAAGCAACGCCAGTCCCGTAACGACATAGTGTGTCCGACCGCCGAGCGAGGTAAGCATAGCCTTCGCCATCTCCCGATCGCGCGGCTTGCCGAACACCGCATCATCGCAAACCACCAGCGTATCCGCGCCCAACACCGCCAACTGCGGCATGTGAGAGATCGCCGCGCCGGCGCGCGCTTTGCCAAGCGCCTGTTCTTGCACCAAGGCCGCCGGGGCATGCTCGCTTTGGTTGCGTTCCCGGTACTCCGGCGTAATCACGGTAAAATGAGCGCCCGCTTTTGTCAGCAGCTGTTTACGGCGCGGTGATGCCGATGCCAAAATCCACATCAGATCCTCCGAAATACCCATACGGCAATAATCATGCCGATTACGCTTAATAAGTTCGGCGCAAATCGAATGCCGAAATCAATTTCAAGTATCAAGAGATTTAAATGAATATTTTGCAGATCAAGCAAGGTATACTGCCGAACTAAGTACGGCATGATGCCGGAGAAGGAGACCGACCCCAGAAGATCCGCCAAAATCCCGCCCAAAAGCGCTCCGACAAAAAGGAACAAAAGCAGCATTAAGATGCCGCGAGTACCGCTCCAACGCATCACTTCGCCTGCTTTCTTGCGGCTTTCAAACGCTCGACTTCATCCATACGTTTGCTTTCGTCCAAAAGCACATGGTAGGTGGTTTCCTCTTCGGTGATCCCCACCCGCCCCGGCAAGTATTCATTCAAGCCGAGCAAAAATTGCGGTTCCGCTTTGAACAACGCGCGACCGAATTGCGGTTTTTTACCCGGCCGCGGAATTTTACAGAATAGAGCGTACAACGGGCGGGAATCCAAAAGCGAATACCAACGCCATTTGTAGCGGAACTTCACGTTATTCGCGACCCGCGCTTTGTGCGTATGTACCCCGTAAAGACAGTCGTACGGAATTTCCGTGCGATGCGTGCGAAACCAGGTGCGATATTCACAAATCAGCGCCGTATCGGTCAAACGCAAATGGTAACTGGTAAGCGCCTGCCCCAGCAAATAGTAGATCGCGAACAACACGAAAATAATGCTCGCGTAATCGATGCTCCCCCAGAAACTTTGCGTCGCCTGATAATGATCCATCATGCGCCCCAGATCCCAGATGAAAAATACCGCCACCAAAAAAGCGACGCCGAGCACCGGCCAACGACTGCCCGAATTGTCCGACTCATCTTCATAAATAGGATCACCTACCACCGATAATATCTGTTTGGGAAAAACGGGATTGGCCGTCGTCCCGCGACGTTCTTCCGTCATTTCCGGTTCCCCATTTTGATTCATGCTATTCTCCTTTTCCCGCTGCCGGGTGCATAGGCGGCTCTTCCGTATCCGCTTCATCTAACAGTTGTTGAAATGCATCCGCCGGGATTAATTCCGGCAACGCCCGCCACGGCTCATACCCTTGCAGTTTTTCCAAACTGCGTGAACCGGTAGCAACCGCAATCGTATACGCGCCGATTTTTTTGCCGCATTGAATATCGTGCTCCGTGTCACCGATGATAAATATTTTTTCCAGTTCCGCGCCCCACTTGGACCGCGCCAACGCGCCGGCGCGCCGCGCGACATCAATACGATTGAAATCATCGCCGGCGAAGCCGCTGTGATCGAAATCGAAATAGCTCGCCAAACCGTAATGGGTGAGCTTGAGTTCCGCGCCGCGACGACTGTTGCCCGTCAAGAGCAACTGATCATAATTGGGCATGCCGCTGAAATACGCCAGCAATTCTTTGACATACGGCAGAGTTTTTCCTTTCGTTTCCTGCATATAGTAGAGCAGCGTTTCTTCGTATTGACGGCTGAATTGATGTACGTCGTCAAGCGTCGGTTCTTTTTGCAGCGCGTGCCGCAAAATTTCACGACAGATAAAATTATCCGTGCGTCCCCCCGCATCAAATCGCGGTAACGTCGCATCCGGTCCCATCATTTCCGTCAACGTATGCTCAATCGCAAGAAAGCCGGCATGGCCGGTATACACAAGCGTCTGGTCAATATCCCAAAAAAGTACGTTCATGCCATTCCTCCCCATCGATTGGTGGTGTTACGGAAGATAATATCTCATTTATTTATTATATCATACTTAAATACCGATCATCGCCCGTGAATCGGCAAAAATAAAGGTGCACAATGTGAATTTACGACGCGGATACGATCAAAAAAAGACATGCGGATGCATGTCTTTTTTTATTTTCAGATATTGTCATACACGGCGCGATGCCCGATGCCCGCCACCACTTCGTTAAAGTGCAGCACGCCGACGGTGCCGTAAATAGCGACAACGAGATGATCGCCTTTGCGGGCAATGGCGATTTTACCACCGATATTTTGGCCGAGCGCTTTCATTTTAATCGCCTCGACCGCCGACTGGACCGCGCCGACGACCGCTCCTTCACCGACGTGGGTATCGGAAACAATACCCGTACGCTGGGCGGCTACCACCGTATGCTCAATCAGTTTGGGTAAAATCGTGATAAACACGCCGCCGAAATCCACCGCCGCCGTTTTAAACCCGGCCTCGGAAAATTCTTTACGCAATGTGTTTTCTTCCGCGCGCGAAGACGTGAGCGCCAACTTCATGGCCACACGACCGACGTCACTGCTGGAATATTCATGGGTACCCATAAGCGACCTCAGCCTTGCCGTTCGCGAACCGCTTTCTGCAAGTCCGCGATAAAATCTTGCAGCGCCACATCGTTGGTTTCTTCGCCCGCGCGGTTGCGGATCGAAATCGACTGCGCTTCCACTTCTTTATCGCCCAGGATCAACATGTACGGTACTTTTTCCAGTTGCGCGCCGCGGATTTTGTAACCGAGTTTTTCGTTGCGTGCATCCGCCTGCGCCCGCAATCCCGCCTGATTGAGTTGACGAGCTACTTCGTTGGCGTATTCCAGATGACGCTCCGCGACCGGAATGACCTTCACCTGTACCGGCGCGAGCCAAACCGGGAATTTGCCGGCGTAGTGTTCAATCAAAATGCCGATGAAGCGTTCGATACTTCCGAAACCGGCGCGGTGAATCATGACCGGACGATGTTTTTCGCCATCTTCGCCGATATAGGTCATGTCAAAACGTTCCGGCATCTGCATATCTAACTGGATCGTGCCGCACTGCCAGGTACGTCCGAGCGAATCTTGAATGTGGAAGTCCAGTTTCGGTCCGTAGAACGCGCCGTCGCCGGGGTTGATCTTGTACGATACGCCCGCGGATTCGATCGCATCATGCAACACGGTCGTCGCTAGCTCCCACAGATCATCATCGCCCATCGAATCTTCCGGACGCGTGGAGAGTTCCACGTGGTATTCCAAACCGAAAGCGGAGTAAATCCGATCAAAAAGTTCGAGGACTTTCAGTACTTCTTCTTTCATCTGGCTCGGCAAAATGAACAAATGCGCATCGTCCTGCGTGAAGCAGCGAACGCGGAACAGACCGTGCAACGCGCCGCTCATTTCATGACGATGAACCAAGCCGAGCTCGGCGACCCGCAACGGGAAATCGCGGTAGCTCTTCGGCGAATCCTTGTAGTACAGGATACCGCCCGGGCAGTTCATCGGTTTGATCGCGTAATCTTCTTCATCAATCTGCGTGAAGTACATGTTGTCACGGTAATGATCCCAGTGACCGGAGCGCACCCACAGATCGCGATTCAAAATCACCGGAGTGGAAATTTCATCGTAGCCGTATTCGTGATGCAGCTCCCGCCAAAAGGCCAGCAGCTCGTTGCGCAAAACCATTCCTTTCGGATGGAAAAACGGGAAGCCCGGGCCTTCCGGCTGGAAGCTGAACAAATCAAGTTCTTTGCCCAATTTACGATGATCACGGCGTTCCGCTTCCGCCAACACGAACAGGTAGTGATCCAATTCTTCCTGGCTGCCGAAGGCGGTACCGTAGACACGCTGCAGCATTTTATTTTTTTCATCGCCGCGCCAGTAGGCGCCCGCGACGCTCATCAGTTTGAACGCTTTGACCTTGCCGGTCGAAACGACGTGCGGGCCCGCGCAAAGGTCGGTAAATTCGCCCTGCGTGTAGAAGGTAATGGTTTCGTTCGCCGGCAGATCGCGGATCAGTTCTTCTTTATAAATTTCTCCCTCGGCTTTGAAATGTTCCATCGCCGCGTCGCGTTTCATCACTTCACGCACGAGTTTGTGGTTTTCTTTCACGATCTTTTTCATTTCTTTTTCGATCGCGGGGAAATCTTCCGGCGAGAACACATGCTCGGTGTCCATGTCGTAGTAAAAGCCGTTATCGATCGCCGGTCCGATCGCGAGTTTCGTATCCGGCCACAGGCGCAAAATCGCCTGCGCCATAATATGCGCCGCCGTATGACGGATCGCGTGCAGGCCTTCGGGGCTCGCACCGTCAAAAAATTCGACGTGCGCGCCGTCGACGACCGGACGCGATAAGTCCGTCAACTCACCGTCGACTTTCGCGACAACCATTTTTTTCGCCATGCTGTTGCTGATCGCTTTCGCGACATCCAGCCAGCTGCTTTCGTTTGCTACCTCGCGCACGCTGCCGTCCGCCAAATGGATTTTTGCCATAGTATCTGCTCCTTTTGCAATAAAAAAACTTTCGCCCCTAATGGGACGAAAGTTAATTCGCGGTTCCACCCAAGTTAATCCGTACGGATTCTCTCGATCGTGATAACGGGTCAGCCCGGCCGTTCATTTCCGAACGGCGACTCCAAGGCGGTAACAATCACTGTGGTAACGAGCGCTTGCAGCCGTGACGCTCTTCTCTTGAGTTACCTGGCAATGACGGTCATGTCCTTTTCGTGGTCATTGAAATCTTTTGATATTGTCAGTATTGTACGTCTATTTCTGTGATTTGTCAAGCGGCGGCAATGGCGGCGGTAATGTATCGGTGAACGAATCTTGCGGAAGTGTCGGACGTGCTTTGCCGCCGGAGTAGTTTTGAATGACGACAATCGGTGTTTTTTGGCTGGCGTTGCCGAACGGATTATCAATCAAAAGTTGCGCGATTTCCTGCGCGTCGATGCCTTTGCTCGTGCCCAGTACCGCGCTTCTTTTCAAATCATTCACATCCGCAATCACGGCGCCGTGGCAACCGAGGCGGTCAGCGATTTCATCGCAAACCTCATCCGTTTCATCCGGACCGTACACGATGCATTTGTCAAACGGAGGCATCGTTCCCGTGACATCGTCAACCAGGGACGCCTGCCGGCAGTGCGCATACCATACGCCGCGTTTGCCGAACAGTTTCGCGATAAAGCCGACGATGAACCAAAAAAGCATGCGCCATTCGCCTTCCGCGTTCATCGCGGCCTGCATACCGTAAATCGTCGACATCGAACCTTCCGCCGGCACAAAGCGATTCATCAGTCGCGCCTGCCAGGAAACTTTCAAATCTTCCGGACGTACATAGCGGCCCTGCGTGATCGCGACTACGCTTTCCGCCACGCACACCACATCATGCGGCCCGATCAAAAAATGTCCGTACTCATATACGGCATCGACAATGTCGTCCGCCGCCGTCAAAATACGCGTCGGGATCGGGATGAGTTTCATCTGTTCGTTCATCAGCGTACCCCTTTCTCCTGCAACAGCGCCTGGCGCAAATGCGTGCCGGAAACAAGGAAGCGGGTGCGTTCATAACGGGCATCGCTGCGTCCGTACACGTAGTAAAGTACATCGATCGGAAATTCTCCAAGATCACCGATGGCGGTAGCGATCGGACCCTCCAATGAACGTAAAGTAACGACAATGGTCAAGAGAGCGTCTTTTTTACGCGGCACAAGGTACGCTTCCCAATATCCATCATCGCGAGGTTCATCCGCTCGCGATAAGCAGGCGTCGACGCGTAATGACGGATACTGTTCTCGCGGCAAGTAGGCGCGCGGAAAGCAATCCATCACGGTCCCCTGTTGACGACCGATATTGCGCAATGCCGCTTCGATCGTAAACGTCACTTCCGTCGGCGTCACCTTCGTAACGACCAGCGGCGGCTGCGGAACGGCGCGACGATAGCCTTTGCGTTCACCGCGACGCGCGCCGGGGAAGAACACCTTCCACTTCGCATCGCCCTGCCGCGCCGCATGCAGCGCCGCCAGCAGCTGCACGACGGCGATAATAACAAGAACGGCAATAATTACATTTAATAAATAATAGCCCCACATTTTTGCTTCACTCCTCGATCGTCACTTGACGGGCCGTGGCGTTCGGTCCGAATAAGCGGAAAACCCACATGGCCGCACAGCCTTCCTGCGTAAATGTATACTCCGTTCGACCGTCACCTTGCGACTGCTCGCCCAACGCGTGACGAGCCGCTTTCGCTGTCGCCTGCGCCGGGTCAATGAATCGGCACGCCGGCGAAAGTTTCTGCCAATCGTTTAGGACCAGCGGATAATGCGTGCAGCCGAGAATCGCCGCGTCACATTCAGAAAGCAACGAACGGCATTCTTCCAGCAGCTGTTCGATCTCTTCACGGCGATAGTGTTCAATGGCCGAGGCCAAGCCGGGACAGGCGTGCGTCACCACATCCACCGCCGGATAACGTTCGGCTAACGATTGTTGGTACGTTCCCTTGGCGATCGTCGCCGGCGTCGCCAACACAGCCACGCGTTTTTCCGTAGGTAACAACGCCACGTCCGTCTGCATGCCGATCACCGGTATGGGCAGCTCGTGTCGCAGCAAATCCAGCGCCTGTACCGTAATCGTATTGCAAGCTACCACCAGTCCCGTCACTTCATGCGCCAACAACCATTTCCCCAACTGCAGAGAGTACTTTTTAATTTCCTCCGGCGATCGTGTACCGTAGGGATTGCGCGCGGTATCGCCCAAGTAGAAAAAATCCGCCTGCGGCATCGCCTGACGCAGCTCTTTCAATACGGAAAGGCCGCCCACGCCGGAGTCGATAACGCCGATCATTCGGAATCTCCCGGTTCCATCATCGCCCGCAAACGATCATAGTATTTCATCGGCAGGCGCAAAATTTTGCCGGTTTGTACCGACGTAAAGGTGCCTTTCGTCTTGCCCGTGACGATCAACGTGCCGTCTTTCGGACGCACGATTTCATACGCGAAGACAATTTGCGCCCGCGTCAGCTTGATGAGTTTCGCATGAACTTCAAGCTCATCATCATAATACGATGAATGGTGGTAATCGACTTCCACATGTAAAATCGGAAAAACGATTTCATCACGCATCATGTCGCCGAGCGGAATGCCCGCCTGACGAAAAAATTCCACACGCGCGGCTTCAAACCACAAAATATAATTGGCATGGTGTGTGACCTGCATGCCGTCCGTGTGATAAAAACGTACCCGTACGGGGTAGGAAAACATAATCATCATCCTTTATTTCATATTCACATTCATAATACTATTTATTGTAGTCTCGCGCCCGCGTAATGTCAAAGCGGCTTGCCGTTTTGACGGCGCTTGCGTATACTAAAAACAAAAACGAGGAACTTGCCATGATCATTATTTGCCCGTATTGCAAAAAAGAGCTAACCCTGTTTCAAAGCCAGGTAGAACGTCGACGCGGACGCATTCGCTGCGTCGGTTGCAGCGCCGTGATCCCCTATGATCTCGATAAGAAGAACAGATTAAAAAAAAACCACAAATAGGCGTTTGTTGCGTATGGATCTTTCTTGTGGGGGAAAATTGGGGGAAAATTATTTCAAATAAAAAAGCGGAGCAGGTAAAAATCCTGCTCCTTTTTGATTTTGCACATCTCTAAATCAAGCTCTACTTTACCGCCTGCTTGTATTTGACAACACTTATATATTCTGGTACTCTGGCTACCGATGGAGCTGGGGCGTGTACGTTACAAACCAGACCGAGACAAGCCATGATACAAATGTGTCATGGCTTGTTTTCTTTATGCGCTTTCAAGTAACTTTCGAGTAGCTTTCAAGTAACTTTCGAGTAACGGCTTATTTAACCGCCGCCGCAATTACCGCGGCTACGGCAATAATCTGCCACGCCCGCTTTTTATACTCAAGGCTCGTTCGCTTTTTCAGCTCTTCTTTTTTCCACTGAATTAACGACTGCTCTGATTCTTTCAATGCTGTTTCTGTCTGCATCAAGGACCGCCGCTGCTCGATCTGCAACATCTTCAACCGTTCCAACTCCGCTTTCAAGTTGTTGTTGCTCTTGTTCAAGCCGCCCGACGCTGCTTTCAATTCGTTTATTAATTGTTGCCGCTCGTTCGTTCTCATCTCGAGCGCGCTCAATTCTGATGTTAGTGTCTGCCATTCCTCCGCCGTCAATGTCACCGGCGCCGCTTTCACCGAAAATCCACCAAATAAAAAAGCCGCCAACAAAAGCGGCAAGTAAATATATAACAATCTTTTTCTTTGCAATCGTTCTCACCCCTTCATGTAGTACGTGAATAAATTTCACATACTATATATAGATCAGGATATAAACAAGCCACCACAACCGCCACAACCGTCGTATTTATATCCAAATCAACGAAAAACCGCCCAAATCGGCGCTGTTTTTGTTTTTAGGTATAAATACATGCGTTACTTTAACAATACGCCCCATTGTTGCGCGTACCATACCGCTTTTCCGACGATTATGTCCCTGCCGCTTTTTCCCGCCTCTTGTGGTAGTGACATCATGTCAACGCGTTCGCTTCCGTACCCGTCAACCTCCGCCCAATAATGGTGGTCGTGTATGTCCGCCGTTTGCACGCCTAAGCCAACGGCTAAATACGCAACTACACGCGCCATTGCCTCCACTTGTTTGTCCGTCGGTGGATAGTCGCCCCAATTCGTTACAGTCCCGTCTGCCCATACGTCGCCCAAACCGTAACAACAAGCTATTGCAATACCTAAATTGCCGGTATTGCGCCGCCAAGTATGCGCGCCGCGTTCGTCAAAATTACAAGTAATGTAAATCTGCCCCGACCCGTCAATCACAACATGATAGGCGGAGTGGTCCACATCGTAATACGTTCCGGCCGTCCAATGTAGAGTAATTTTATCCACGTAACCGCGCCCGCGCATGATATGCGGATCAAAGGCGGACAAGTCGAGAATTTTTTCAATAATCATAATTTTACTCTTTTCTCGATTTTATCCTTGACCAAGTCAAGAAAATGACCCATTGCCACATTGCCGCCGTCGCGCATGTTTTCCAAAATGGATAAAAATTCAGATGCGCCGAGATACAACCACACGAGATTAACGGCGAACCCTGCTCCGGTCATAAAGTCCCAACAGAAGCCCGCCGCCGTTGCTATTGTGTAGGTTATGACTTTGTAAATAAAGCCCTTTCGACAAAAACGCGACGTGATTCGCTTTTCAGCAAACGCAACAGGGATTGCCAGCCACTTGTCCGCTCCGGATATGTTTTCCGGCTTTGCGCCTTTCTCGATGAGCATCTGATACGTAATAGCGCTCCACTTGGTAGTAAGGTCAATCAGTACCAACAAAATAAACACGCCCAAGACTTGAATGTGTTTAATCTGTATTAAGCAGACGGCCGCGCCACCAATAGCGGAAAAAGCCGACTTCACCCACCAAGCGTCGGCAAGCCGCGTCATTGCCTCCGCCACGCCATGAATAATTTCGTTTATTTCTTTCAACATAATTCGCCCCATTAAAAAAGCACCCTCAAAAGGTGCTGATAAATTACACATTGACCCACGACATGGTGTTCCAGTTGACTTTTTTCGTTTTATCTGGGTTGTAAACGGTTGCCCTTTTGGTAATAACCGCATTATCAGTCGGTTTCCATTTCTCCGACAGAATAATCGTTTCTAAGCTGCCGCACCCGGAAAAAGAACCAGTGCCAATACTTGTACATTGCGGCATAGATATGCTCGTAAGTGATGAACAATGATAAAACGCTGCCTCTTCGACAGTAGTGCACGCTGGAAAGGAAACCTCACTTAACCTAGAACACTGACTAAATGCCGAATCTTTTATTATTTTTACGCTCTTAGGAAACTTAAGCAATCCGGATCGGTTAAGATTGTATTGCGCCACAACTTCTTTGGTAATGGCCTCTGTTCCTTTGGGAACACAGCATACTGTAAGTTCAACCTTAGCGCTATTTGTTCTCCCAGCGTAATCAATCCATTGAATGGTAATTTCGCCTTGTTTTAAGCTGGCAAGTCCGGTTAGAATCCAATTGCCGTCGTTATCCGACACAGTCGTTTTTCCTCCGTACATAATTTTTACGTTAGGAGGCGCCGTCCCTACTAGCTCGGTGTCACCTTCTTCTATTGTTTCAACGTCAACCGCCTGTAACGTAATAACCGGAAAAATCGTTTCCAAGCCTCGGAAGTTATCCATGTCATAATTGCGCTCTTTTAACCACTGATAAAATGCATCAACGCTTTCCCCTTGTTTGTCCGGCTCTACAATATACACTTCATTGTCTTTCAGTCGCCCCGCGTCTTTCTCCTCAAAATAGGCGGCTGTATTCATCTTGTTAATAATAAGATTAGTAACCGCTTGCGTACTGATTTTTTCTGCCATTGACTATTCACCCCCACACAACTAACGTGATCGCCGTTTTGCTTGCCACGTCTTGTTTGCTTGCCTTTTCGTTTAGCTTGTTTGTTATTTCCGTTTTAGTGTAAACGTCCGCCGCGCTTGCTTTTCCCTTTAGCGCGTTTTCTGTTGTCGCCCTGTCGGCTTTTGTTCCGATTTCATTTGCGACGGTAGTGGCAAAGTTCGGATCATTTCCCAACGCTTGCGCCAACTCTTGCAAAGTGTCAAGCGTTTCCGGCGCGCTATTGACGATATTAGCCACACGACCGTCTACGTATTCAACGCTCGCATACGTGCCTTTTAATTGGTATTTCGCATCTGCTTGCGTCTTTGTGTAAACGTCGGCCGCGTTCGCTTTTGCATTGACCTGCGCTTTTGTGGCGAATGTTGTATTCGCGTATGTTGATTGCGTGTAACGACCGTCCGACTGTTTGCGCGTATAGACGTCTGTTGTGTTTGCCTTTGTCCCCACCTCCGTTTTTGTCGCAAACGTCGCGTCTGTTTCCGCTTTCGTGTAAGCGTCGATTTTGTCCGTTTTTTGTAAGTATCTTTTGTCTGCTTGTGTCTTTGTGTAAACATCTGCCGCATTCGCTTTTGTGTTTGTTTCTTCTTTTGTGGCAAATGTTTCGGCGGCTTCCGTTTTTGTTGCGAATGTCGCATCTGTTTCCGCTTTCGTATAGGCGTCAATCTTATCTGTTTTTTGTAAGTATTTCCCGTCGGATTCTTTTTTGGTGTAAACGTCTGTCGCGTTTGCCTTGCCTTTTAACGCCGTCGCCGTGTCGTCTTTATCGGCAAACATTGTTTCCGCTTTTGCCGTCGTTAGAAAGTCACCGCCGGCAATTTGTTCCGCCTGTTTTGCCGCGTTCTTTGCTTCCGCCGCGCTTGTGGCGGCTGCGCTTTCTGATTGTTTCGCCTGTGTTGCCGATGCACTTGCCGCGCCTTCCGATTTTTGCGCTTTTTCTGCTAGTGCGTTCAATTCTGTCTTAGTGCTTGCCGCAAGTGCGCTCGCACTCTGCGCTTCTCTGTTGGCGGCTTGCGCTTGTGCGGCCGCGTCCTGTGCCGCCGTGCTTGCTGTCTGCGTGTCTCTGTTCGCCGCCTCTGCGCTCACGCTTGCTTTTTCGGCCACCGTTTTCGCCTTTTGCGCTTCCGTGTTAGCCGTTTCTGCTTTCGTGCTTGCCGTCTGTGCTTTCGCGCTTGCGGCTTGCGCGTTATCTTGTGCGCTTTTTGCCGCCCCTGCCGACTGTGTCGCACTTGTGGCGGCGCCGCTTGCCGTTTGTGCGGCCGTTTCCGCGTTCTTGCGCGCTTCTTGTGCGGCCGTCTGCGCTGTCTGCGCTTCCGTGCGCGCGCTTTCTGCGGCCGTCTGTGCGTTTTTGGCGGCCGTTTCCGATTGTCCGGACTTTGTCGCCGCATTGTTTGCAGTATCGGCGGCCGCTTGCGCTTCTGTGCGTGCTTTCTCTGCGGCTTGCGCGTCGGCTTTTGTCGCCGTTTCTATTTGCGTAAGTTCTTCGGTCCGGCTAACAACGTCGGACATGGAGCGTTCAAGCCTAGAAACAGACTGATCATAGGCCGCTTTCGCCTGTCTTACCGCCGCCTCCAGTCCGTCATATTTCTGTAATGACGCAACCGCATCTTCGCCGCGTTGCACGACGCCTTCGATTTCTCCGACCTTGTCCAAAATTTCATTTGCCCGCGCGTTAAATTCGTTTTGTTTTTGCGCCAAATTGTTTTGAACGTCTGTTTGTATATCGGTAATTTCTTTTTTCGCGTTTTCGGCGGCCGTCTGTGCGGCTGCAATTTCTTTTTGCGCTTGTGCGGCCGCGTCTTGTGTTGCCTGTACTGCGTTTTTTGTTTTATCTTCCGCCGTTTGCGCCGCCGTGTTTACGTCATTCAATGCTTGCCGCGTCTGCGTTTCAATGTGTGCGACGCCGCCCGATACCGCGCCGGCAATTGTGGCAAGTGAATTATTTAGCGTTTCCGCCCCCGCCGCTACTTGTTCGCCCGCTCGTTTGGCGGCCGCCTCCGCTCTATCCGCCGCTGATTCTGCACCGGCACGAATAGCCAATAACGTTTTTTTCTCGCCGGCAAAGTCGGGCAAGTCTACAACGTCAAAGCCGCTTGCATCTGCGTTATATTGCAGGAACGCGAACGGCCGCCCCGCCGGTATAACGCCGTCAAAGTCACCGACGCCGGCTTGTACAAGGCCGTCACGGTTTATTTCTTGCAATATCATCGTAATTTTATCCAGCGCCTTTTCCACGGTTTCTTCGGCGAAGTCGTATTCTTGCGATTGTTTCGTTTCCCGCGCAAGTTTTAACTTTACGCCCTTAGCTAACGGCGCGCCCGTCGTCGGATATTCATACGATTTTTCGCCGTCGTGATATTCATAATTTCCCGTAATTCGTTTCCATTTGCCCTCGTGTTCCACATAGCCGACTACGTCTTTTGCGTCATAGTACCGATACGGAAAAGGGAACGACCTTTGTCGGCCGTCCCCCACGTATACCACGCTTGTTTTTGTTTCTTGGATCATTTCGCTTTCCTCGCCTTTCTGTCGAAAATAATATCCGCCACCGCTTCGTCCCACGTCGCATCAGATTCCGTACACGTCACGCGCAACAGCGTCCAGAAACCGTCCGTCAACGTATCGGAAAAGCCGACAAGCCTGTTTCCGACGCGCGACGTTGACCGCCCAATGTCAATCCAGTCCCGCTTGTCAGACCCCACGGCATACGCCAAATCTTGCAATTCGTCCATGACGCGCAACGCGACCACTTGACTGCCGCGCCCTTGGTAGTATTCACCGAGCATAGTATTCATGGTAAGCGTCGCCGCGATATTCACGCCCGGAATGCCGCCCGTTGCCGTGCCGACAAAGTTTTTCAAATACTCTTTGCCAAAATATTCTTTCCTGTCGTCATCGTCATCGGGGCCGCGACCCGTTAGCGCATCAACTACGCCGCGCAATAGCGTTTCCCGCAAGGTTTGCAAGAATAACCAATACAACACGGTAGACATAAGCGGCACCGGATTGCCGGTGTCTTTGAACGCGTACCCCGCTTCAATCTGCGCATTTAAGACCACGGAGAAAAACGTATAAAACGGAGTAAAGAATTTCATGATGCGGCCTTTTTGCACTTTCGCTTGATCTTGAATTTCGCCACTGCCCCAAATGCGCCGCACCGCCTCATCTGCTTTTGCGATTGCCTCCGCGTCAATCTGTTCCGCCGTCAATTCGCCGCGCTCCATTTCCGCGCGCACCGTATCTTCATACACGGCTTGCCACGTCGGCAAAGATAACATTAAGTCCGTTTTTGTAATTAAGTAGTATCCAAAACGATCCACCGCCTCTTTTGCAGAATATACGCCCTCTGCCGCTTTTGCGACTACGCCTTTTGTTCCGACATAGGATAATTCTTTGCCGGATACTTTCATGTCCCGCGCCAAATCACGGTCAAGGTTTTCTTCACGTTCCGCGATAAAGCTCGATTTTTCTTTGACCTTTCGCGTAATTCGTTGCGGGTGACGTATAAATTTAAGCAACGCCAGCCACGTGCGCCGATGACCCAAAGCCTGATGCACCATGTCAATGTTACAAATGTTCAAAAGTGCCGTCGTCGTCCGATACGCCATGACGGAAAATGTCGCATTACGCCGCAACAAGTTGGCAAACTGTTCGGCGCTCGATTCGCGCACCAGTTCTTCCCGCCACGTGTCGCGCACCCACTCGCGCAACATTCGATACTGCGACTGCCCTATGACTTTCTGCAAGGGTTCAGCCAGCGCCGCATGGTCCAGCAGATGCGCCACGTCAAGCACGGCTTCCCTCATGGAAATGTGCAATATTGCCTCATTGACCGCGCGCGGCAATACATCAAGCGACAACAACAATTCACGATTCACCACCGCTTGCCGCTTTTTCGTCGCCCCTAAACCGGCGCCAAATACCGCATTACTTGACATCTGTTTAGCTAATTCATTCGCCACGTCCATGTCCGACGCTTTTTGCGACAATTGCGGATCGTACACAATAGGATAGTAACCGCCCTCAAACTTGCGGCCGTTAATGGTAAACGGCACGGCCTCCACCTTGCCCAGCGGCACGCCCGTTTCCCGTTCCAAAACGCGGCTTCGCTCCTCATAATAGCCGTCAATAAATTCCCAAATCTTTTCAACGGTGTCCCAGTCTTTTGCCGTCAGAATTTCACCAAAGGCGGCGCTCATTGTCGCCTCATCAACGCCAAACGTATGCAATACACGCTTTCTGTTTTCCGCCGCGCCCCAATTCAGCGCCGCCGTCAATATTTCTTCTTTCGTGTACGCCTTTCGGTTACCGACTTGATATTTTCGTTCTTGGCGCATCGTGCGCATCTCATTACGTGAATAGCGCCGCTCGAATATTCGGCTCAGATTTCGTTTCGCATCGGCCGTCATTTCGCGCTTACGTGTCGCCGCGCGCGCTATCGGATCATAGATAAAGCGATGGAATGAGTCATCATCAATCTTTACCCCGACCGCCCGACCGTCTAACCGGTTCATGATGATTTCCGGCTTGATGAGTTGCGTTACCAATTCGCCCGCTAATTGACCCATACGGTCCGCGCGCGTCATGTCGTTACGGATCTGTCGTAAATCTCTGTTATCTTCCCCGTACCGCTTTTTAAGTTTAAGGGCCAATTCATTCGCCGCGTCGGCGATGCTCACATGTTCGCCGTTCTTGCGGACAATCGCCAAGCCGTCATGCATGCGCCGCCCCGCCGTGTAAACCGCTTGCAACACTTGAACAGTTTCTTCCCACGTTTCAAAGGGCATCTGCCGCCACGTCTTTTCGTTTCGTCCGTCGGCTGCAAACATTGCCCGCAAAGCCGGAGAAATAACCGGATCGCCACCCATACCAAACGCCATGTCCGGATTCAATAATTCTTCAATCGAGGACATCTCGAAGCCGTCAATCGGCGCTTGCGCGTCTGTTCCCGTCAGTCCTAACTGATACATTAAATGATGCACAAAATACCGCGCTTGCGTGTCAAGGCGGATCGGCTGCTGTGACCGCGTCATTCGTTTAAGATTTTCACGCAACCGGCGAATATCTTTGTCCACCTGTTGTTCCTGCATTACCGCGTGTTTGGCAAGATACGCATGATACAATTGCCGCTCTTTCATTTCCGCCGCTTGTGCATAATCACCGCGCACCAGCGCTTTCGATGATAATGTGCCGTAATAGGCGATTTTCCGTTGATACGTTTTCCACGTCAACGATTCACCGATAGGCGCTTGTCGTAACGTTTGCGCCGCTTGTTCTTCAATCAGGCGTAAACGCCCCTGCGTACTGTCGCGAACGTCCCGCAAACCTTGCAGACGCGTGTTGATTTCTTCCCGCGCCGTTTTCTTAATTGCTTGCACCTTCGCCGCGTTTTCCTTGCGTATGTCGGTCAACTTCTGCCGCATTTCCACAAGTTTTTGCGCGTGTTCTTCCGCATCTTCCGCGTGACTTTCTTTTAACCGTGCGACCAGCGTCTGTTCGCGTTCCAGCTCCTGTTCCGCCGCGCGTTCCTGTTGGCGCATTTTGGACAGTTGTTTTTGCGCGTCTTTTACCGATTCCCGCGCGCCCTCATGTTCTTTTAATTCAGAACGCAAATAGGAAAGCACCTCGGCAAGTCGTTCCGCCTCCGTCTGTTCGTCTGTCTGTTGGCGGCTGTCCAGCTTGCGCAATTGTTTCATGTATTCGCCCGCAAGCTTATTACGTTCACGGGCAATATATCTTGTTTCCGCCTCCAGCAGGTCCGCTTGCCCCAATTCGCCCGTCATGTATTCTTCCACTTGCGCGCGGATAGATTCCGGATTCATTAATTCATCGGTGAATGCTTTTCTTTGTTCCTGTTCTTCGCGTTTCAGTCGTTCTTCCATTGGTCCGCCGGCGTCTTCCAACGCCTTTTTGAACGCCGCCGCATCAGCATAGTATTTACTCAGGACATCTTCGCCGAATTGTTTTGCCAACGCCTCATGCTTGTATATTTCTTCTTTTTGTAATTCTTCTGTCCGCGCCGTGCGCCACGATTGAATTGCATCTTCCAGCATTTCCTCGACGCCCTTGCGGATCTTTTCTTCCACTTTCTTTTCGACGGTTTCCGCGGCTCTTGCTTTCAGTTTCACCAAACGCGCCGCCAGTTTCGTGTCCACGTCTTGCATCGTGTCCAGCGCTTTTTCCGCCGTGTAGGCGTCAATCTCTTCCTGTGTTGCGAGCATTCTATCCATAACATTGCGGATTGATTCCGGCGGGATTTCGCCCAAGTCCAGCAAGTTTTGATATATACCCACAAGCCATCGGCGAAAACGTCGAAAAACGGCCTTTAAGTCGCGCGACGGCGCATTGCCTTCACGTACATAGGCCTCAAAGCCGCGCGCCCACTTTTCGTGTGCCGCCCGATTGTCCGCCCCGTCTTTCCAGCCTGTCCACTCTTTGACCGTTTGCCAGTCCTTTTTCAGCCACTCCGGCGCGTTTTCCTGTGCCGCCATTTGTTGCAGATCTTCCAAAAAGACGTGTCCCGATTCATGAACGAAAGTAGAAAAGTTAGCGTCCTTACGGAACAAGAACAACATTTGCCGGCCGTCACGCAAAGCCGTCATGCCGCGAACGTGTCGTTTTTGTTGGTAGTAAGCTTTTCCGTCTGCGTCCTTGACACCGCGCAGTAAATCTGATATTTTAACTTTAGAAACGGTAGCAGATGCTGGGACTAAGGTGGGATAATGCTCACTGAGCCCAGACTGCTGCCGTTTTTCTCTTTCCGGAATAACATCATACAAAAGCAGTTCTGCGTCTTGTATAACAGCTTTTTCGTTACGCTCTTCTACCACCAAGCGAATGGGGTAAATATTTTCTCCCGCTTTTACTGCCCCATAAAATCGGTGGTATCTCTGCGCTTTCGGTTTTTTAGATTTCTTACGGTTTTCTGCGCTTTCGATTCGGCGAGAATGAACCATCACGTCCCAAATCCAGTGCGGCAAAGTGTGTTTTATTTGACGCCCCGTCTTATTCAAATGTGCCGGTGAAAAGGCAACATGCCTAGCACGCTTAGCATCTAACACAACCTTATTTTCGTCTGCAGTAACAAAGATTAACCCCTTTAATCCGCGGAATGTCGAAAGCAACTCATCTTTTAATTGTTTCCGACTTAGTTTCTCGCCCCCTTGCACCGCTTTCGTAATATCCACCACATGCAGGGTTTCATTCGGATCTACATCTTCATTAACTTGCCAATATTCCTGACCGCGTTGCGCATCTGCTTGAAAATATTCAATGCCTGATTCCGCTTTGCCGTCTTGATACATTTCGCCGACGGCTTGTCCGTTACGTTCCAGAACGCGCACGGCTTGATCGCTGAATATAACAAAACAACGCCCGTCTCTGTTGTCTTTATACGTAATACCTTCAATGCCAAATTTACGCAGTAGCAACGACGCCGCCTTTTTTGGTTCTTCTTCGCCTTCTCGTTGCATCTGCGCCACTACATCATGTAAAAAATATTCGCCGATATTCGCGCCAAGATCGTCGGCCGTTGCCGCTATGTACGAATCGGGCCGCGATTGATAATATGCGGCGATTGCCTTGCGCACCGCTTCCGGTTGTTCATTAAGCGGCTTATCCTCGTCCAGCAGAACCTCATTCTCCGGTATATCCACTTTTAACAAACTACCAGATGAGGACGGCTTTTCTCCCGCTTTTTTTGCCACACGTCGCGCCGCTTTATCTTGATACTGTTTTGCCGCGCCTTGTTCTTGCGCAAAATACAAGCCCCAACCGTGTGCCTTTCTTCCCGTACCCGTACCGACCGCGTTTGTGTCAAACCGATCAAACGAACGCGGAGAACCGTGCCAAGCCGTTTGAAAATATTCAATGCGTGATTCCGCTTTCAGAAATTCCCGCGCAACAGCTTGATACCGTTCCATGTAACCTCTTGCGTCTTTTTTGTAGTGGTTAATATCGTCATTGGCAATAAGTTCCGCCGCTTTCGGTGAAGATCGGAAAATGCGTTCGACTTCTTCCGGAGAAAGCCCCTGTTCTTTCGACAAGAACGACGCCACCGCCGCCGGCGCGTCTTTTGCTACATCGGTAATAAATTCAAGACGCCCTTTTTCGCTCAAAATGTTGTGCAGTTGTCCAGCCGCCCGCGGCGCCTCTACAACAACACGGCGCAAGAGGGAACAATTATTTTTCAACAACGCCGGCGCAAATTGCGACAACACTCCAGCGTTTCGGCAAACCGCGCCAACAATAAAGTCCGGATCATTCTTTAACGCTTCGCCGACATCAGAAAGTGCGCCAAGTCCGTAACGGCGAACGGCCAACAATGCTACGTCTTTATCATTGCGCGCTTGTTCGGGCAGCAAGTGGAACAAGGCCGGATCGTTCGCCACAACCTCCAGCCACTCTTTTTTGCCTTGCGCTTTTGCCAATTTACGCGCGGCAATTCGTTTCGGATCTTTTTCGTCCCGCAATGTTTCCAACTTGTCCATGGTAATGTCGCCATTGCGGAGCGCCTTTATTAGCGCCTTTTCCGTCTTGTAGTCGGTATAGCGAAGATAGCCTTTCGCCTTTTCTTCCTGTTCTTTTTGTTCCAGTTCCTCCAGCGTTACACGGCCGTCGTCTACTGCCGCAATTAGGCCCTTATCTGTTTTGTACTTGGTATATTTGCGTAACTCTTTGATGCGCGTTTCAAATTCCCGACGTTCTCGGCGTGCTTCTCTTTGTTGGCGTTCCTTTTCTCTGTCGCCTTTTGTCGCCGCCAATTCCTTTTTGTGTTCTTCGATTTTCTCTTGATAGTGCGCCAACGGAAGATCTAACGCCTTAAAATCAAGCCCGTAAAAGTCTGTCGCGTTATAAAACGCGCCGGTATGATGCCAACTCCGATATGTCAAAAACTCTTGCCGCAATAGCCACGCGGGCAATGCTTTTATTTCGTCAACGCTGATCGCCGTTTCCGCTTCCGTCTCATCAAGATAATCTTCAACGGCCTCAATAATTTCGTCTTTCGTCCATTTGCTCATCGGCTTTTCGCCTAAGTCATACGCCGCGCGCGCGCGATTGCTCATTGAATTGCCGTCATAACCGCCCTCACCGTATCGGTTTTGAAAGTATTCCCGCGGAGCAATACCGCCATTACGCTGCATTAATTGCGCCGCCATTTTGTCCGCCGCGTCCGGTGTATATTCGTTCATAGTGAAAAGCGGGTGCATGTCAAGATAGTCCGTCGCGACAAAGTCCGTATGTCCCATGTCGTGCATCATTTGCGTAAACACTTTCGCGCGTTTTGCCCACAAATACGCCGCTTGATGCGCGCTTTCTTGCGCGTCGCCGCCGACGTTATCCATATATTTTTTTACATCGTCGTACACTTTCATTTCGTCCGGAGATAAGTACATGCGCAAGGACACGGCTTTTTCTTTCTGCAACTCGTCAAACGTATCTTTGTAGGCGTCTATCGTGTTCAACGCATCGACCATTTTGCGCCCGTTTTCAATCTGTTGCAATGCGTCCTCATATTCTTGTTCGCTTTTGATTACGCCGCTTGACCGGAAATATTGCACTTCTTTTTCTTCTTCGTCAAGCATTATTCTATAAAATTCGTCTGCGCGCGGCTTGCGTTTATACGTCGCGTAAAAATCTTTGTACCATTGCGGATTGCTTGACATGCGTAACATTCTGTCCTGATCGTAAACAGAATCACGCCCCGGAACAAGTTCAATTGCGCCGTCCGCCAAGTCCTTACGCATGCTATTAAGTTGATCGGCAAATTCCTGTTCGATATTGTCTATAATTCCCTTGCGTACCGTCTTGCGCGCTGCGCCCAAGTCCAGCGGATTCGCCACAAGCACCTGCCGGATTGTTTCTTTGTCGGCCTCGTCCGCCGCTGAAAACTTATCAGACAATACGCGATCGGTCGCGTTTATCATTCTGTCAATATCGTCTTGCAATTCTTGCGCGTACTTGCTTGCGGCCATGTTTTCCCAATGCGCCGCTATTTCCGCTTGTGTCGTGCCGTCTTGCGTCCATGCGCTTGCCTTGTCTACCGCTGCCCGTTCTTGTTCCGTAAAATCTTCCTGCAAATATACGCCAACCGGCACTTCCAAGCGGCCTTCCGTTTCAATTGCCGTCTGCAAGGCTTGTTCCGATACGACATTGCCGCTTACCATACGATTTAAGATGTCGCGCCCGCCCTCTGTTTCCATAAGCGCGTTCGCATCAACAAAAAAAGCGCCCAGACCTTGTTTGTCTGCCGCCTCTTGTACCGATTTTGTGTATAATTCCGGATCTTTTTTGAATAGCGCGCTCGTCTGTTTGTCCGCCTCAAGGTCACGCAACATTTGCGCGCCGACGGTATGAACGGCCATTTCCTTTTGAATTTCATAGTCCGGCCGCAACATGCGCGCCGCCTTTGATATAAAGCGAACGTTAGCGCCCATGCCCAATACCACCGACATACCCAAGATCGTCGGCGCCGCCGTGATACCCGCATCAACCGCGTTACTGATGATTTCCGTAACGGGCATCTTGCGTGTGCCTTCACTAGGATCGGCCGCCACGTTCCACGCAACGTCCTGCACCGCCTGTTGCGCGACTTCTTCCGCTGTTTCCGACGCAACGCCGATTCCCGCCGATTTTGCGAAAATCTTGCCCGCCTCGCCGACACTTCGCGCGGACGCAATGGAACGCGCCGCGTTGCGGATAATCGACTGCGCGCCCGTCGCCGCCGTCCGTCCTGCAATCTTGCGCGCGCCCATGCTTAACGCCCTGAGACCCATGCCAAACGACGCAAATTCAATTGCCGCGTTAGTTATACCAACAGCCGTGGCCGCCTTTGCCGCCGTTTCTGCGGACATCTTCCCGTATTCCCCGCCGCTTCGATATTCAAGATAAGACAAGCCGCGTTCCATTTCGTTCATACGGTTAAACAGACCCGCACGATACCCCAAACCTGCGCCGGTAATAAAGCCGGGAATTGCGCTGACACCGCCCGCCGCCGCACCTGCTGCCGCGCCCATTAAAGACCCGATCATGATTTCCTTGCCGGAATTAACGGATTGATTGGCCATCATGTATAACTGGCTTGACGTGTCATGAATGATACCGCCATCACCGGACTGCGACATGATATATTTTTGTAGATTCTGAATTTTAGCGTCTAATTCGTCAGTATTCGCACCTTTTGCCTCTAACTCCATGCGCTCATTGCCCATAGCGGACAATTTAATTTGCGCGTCCATTTGGCGAATACCCGACATAACATTATCCACGACGCCCATTGTTTGCTTAACGTCGGAATAATTATGTACACGGATCGCCCGTTCCGTCTGCGAAATGTCGTTCCAGTCGCTCCACGTCTGCGCAAATTCGTCATCACGTTTGCCCATTTCCAGCGTTTGAAAGGTATTTTCCCAACGTTTCAAGCTTTCTTCGCCGGCAATGGAAACGACATCGGGGGACACTTGCAAACGGTCCGCAATTTCTTTTGCGCGGCGTGAATAATCTTCTTTGCCCCAAAAATAGGAACGCCCGATTTCGCTGTCTCGCACTTGTTCCCACAATGTAGGCGCCTGTTCGACCGGTTTCGCATTGACTAAACTAGCCGCCGCGTCCGCCTCTTGTTGTATCGGAGACGGCGCAATTTTCGGCATACCGAATCCCGACGAACGAAACGCCGCGTCTGCCTGTTTTTGCCGTTCTTCTCGATTATCCATTCATACCTCCGTTAAATCCAAGACGCCCGTACTCCCCGGAACGAACGCCATCAAGCCAATACGGCAACTGATCCGCGCCAACGTCTATAAATTCACCGTCCGGCGCATACAAGCGAATAAATATTTCGCCCCGTTCGTTGCTTACTTCTTGCGCGTTAGAATACCCGTATGTACCCAACTCCGCACGCGTGATTTGCGTTTGCGGGTGGTGCGCGAACGATACGTTATCGACCATTAACCGCGCGGCCGTTTGTTCCAGCCAAGCCGGCGGCGGCATTTGTCCTTGATGTTCTTGTTGGTACTTTACCGCCTCATTATTAAGGGCAATTGATGCGCCCGCCCACATAGCGTCAAAGTCGCCGCGTTTATTGCCGACAAGTTTTTTTACTGCCGATTTTACCGCGGCATCGTTTGTGTACCGATATTTGCCCGTACCCTCATTGGCCGCCGTTAATTCATTGCTTAATTGCTTAAGTTGCGTATACGTCGGTTTTAAGCCGCTGCGCTCAAAAAAGCCGGTCAGATCTTCCTGATCTTGAATTTTGCGCGTTGCGATTAGCTGTTTTATACCCTCCATTTCTGAATCGTGTATCTTTTCACCGTCTACTTTTAGTGCGCGAATAGTTGACCGATAGGCGCGTTTTAAGTCCTCATTGCCCGCCGTTTGTTCCTGTAAAAATTGTAATTGCTCAGCCGGCGTCATTGTTTCAAGTGCATCTTCAATACTGTCTTTTTGACGCTGCAAGTCTTGCCGATACGTGTGTTCTTGTTCCGCCGCTTGCGCTTGAAACGCCCGCCATTCTCGTTCCTCCTGTTCAAACAGTTGGCCTTCCGTTAATTGCCCGCCGCCCATACGCGCCTGTACCTGATCCATGTATTCTTGAATTGACGGGTGCGGCGTTCCGTCGTCGGATATTTGCGGCCGGTTTAGGGCCTCTTGCGACCAGCCTGTAACCGGCGAGCCGACATACCAGCATGCGGCCATTTGCGCCGTGTCGCCGCCGGTTAAATCGTAATATTCTTCCGCCATTACCCGCGCGACTTTTTCTTGATTTTCCGGCGTTCGCGGCGCGTTTGCATCAAGCCCCGCTTTTTTCGCGTACGTCTGCCATGTACCGTCTATAATCTGATATTTGCCGCGGGCAACAATACCGGACGCGGCGTTTGTGTTGTTCTCTGCGTTATAGTCGCCGTCGCTTTCCTGTCCGCCGATTGCCGCCAAAAAGCGCTCAACAATTTCCGCGCGACTGCCTCCGCGTCCTTTGTTCTTTTCACGGAACACCGCGGAAAACTGTTCCCGCGTGACTTCCCAAATCCTTTTGCCCTGATTGGAAAAATACGTTGCATAATCGCCGGCGTTTTCTTTTGCTTGCAACACGCCTTTCTTTTCCTTTGCGGCGCTTTCCAGTTTTTCTAATACGTCACCGGACACCAGCCCCGTTTCGCGCGCGTGTTCAATTGCCGTCAGTGCCTTCGTATAGTCGCCCGCATTAATTAATGTTCCGACCATTCTGTTCGTTACGTCTGTATACCGTTTGCGTTGTTCCGCTTGACGACCGGCTTCATCAAAATAACGCGCCTGTAACGCCAAGCCCTGATCGACCCCTTCATAGGCGGCTTGTATGTTGCCCGTATTAATAGCCGCCGCAAGCGTAGCTTCCATTTTGTTTGTGGCCGTGTCCGCAATCCATTGTTTGCGCCCTTTTTCTTCCCAGCCTAAAATCGTCGCCTCACTCGATACAAGGGACTTTTCCACGTGTTGCTGAAACAACTCCTGCCCGCGTCTTGTTTTGATTCCCGATTCGCTCAATACCTGCGCGCGAATATCTTTTTCCGCCGTCAGATAATCTTCCCGCGTGCGCGTCGCGTTCTCCCCTTGTCTGTACGCCATTCCGCCGTCCCCGTACAGCACCTCATTTGTCCGGCGCATATACTCACTTTGCGCATTGGCGACACGCAAGGCGTCATCATCTTCCTGTCGTTTGATCTGCGCTTCAAGGGCAAGGCCCGCCACTTGACCCAACCGCCCCCAGCTTGCGTCGTTTCCTCCGCGCGTTTCAAGGTTACCGGCAACGCCTGTTCTTGCCTGTTGCACGTTTCCGCGCACAGACGGCGTATAGGATTCAAGTTTCATCGCTTACCTCCATTTGCCCGCAAGCCACGGCGTATGTTTGTTATTAATATGGAATTTCCCGCCTTGCTTATATATCGTGTAATTATTGTTTGTCATAACGTCGCCAAGCCGCACCGTCGGATCAGGCGCCGCGTTACTATAATTGGCCGCCCCGACGTTTGACCGCAGGTCACGATACTGCAAGGCGCCGCCTAAAATCGTGCCAAGCATTGCCCGACGTCCCGCCATTTTTGCATTGGCCGCGCCCGCCCTTGCTTGTTTCGCTTCCTGTCCGTAATTCCAGCCCTGTACAAATTCGTTGTATACGTCGTTTCGCTGATTCCGCAAGTTAGCCGCCTTGTCGTCTAAATATCCACCATACGACGCGCCCAACACGTCCATTAACGACCCGCCCAACTGCAAGCCGGCAGCGCCGCCTTCCGCCGCGTTTTGTCCGGCAATTAAGCGCATACGATCCCGCATGCGGCCTTCTTCCCGTCCGTATTCTTCCGCAATCTGTTCTTGTCGGCGTTCACTCATTTTCTGATTCGTTAGCGCCGCTTGTTCTTGCGCCCGATACATATTTATATTGGCCTTTGTTTGCGCCCGCTGCCCCATAAGTTGCGCGCCCACTTGCGCGGCCAACAACGCCACCGGATGACACATGTTATTTCCCCCTTATCTCGAATTTTACAAACTGCACGCCGCCGATCTCGACTTCATCGCCAAACGTCGCGCCAAGCCACGCAAGCCACCGCAACGACGGCGCATTGTTGACGCTCACATAATTCCAAAGCACCGCGCCTTCATTAAGCCATTGATTAATAACGCGCTTGCTTTCTCGTAAAAAGAATTTTGCGTGTTTTTCTGATCCGATGCGCCCCAAGCACCAAATCCCGACACCGTCCGCGCCGATGACCGGACCGCGCCCGTATACCCAAAGCGCCTCCCCTTGTTCGTCCAGCACCACAAAAGATTCACTCTGCGCATGATAGGCGGACTGTAACACAGCCTCCACCGGAGATAAGCCAAACGCCTCACATTCTTCCACATCGTGCGGCCGCATGTTCGTGCCCAAACGATGCAACACAGATACGTCAACACTTCGCGCGTCAACCGTTGTAACCTTGGACATGACCGCCACCCACAGAAATGGAACGAATAATCGCCAACACGTTCAACGGAAACGGTTCATCGGACGAAACACAGACGCGCCCGCGCGTGTTAAAGCCGACGTCCGTATTCGGCATAACCGCCAAAATATCCCCCGTAAAGTTTTCCGCCGACGGATAAGGCAATGCGTCCATGTATTTGAAATTGTGGCCTATTTTGCCGCCTTTTGAGTTGGATACGCGCAATGTTACCTCATTCACGCGTATCGTTCGCGCCTGTACAGTACCGTTATTTAATTGCAACTCGACGCCCGGCTGCTCGATCTTCGTTTCATACGAAAGGCCGGCGGCGTCCGCCTGAATGCTCGTTTCCGTTCCGTCCGGTAGTCGCTTATTGCCCGCCACCGCGGCAATCGTTTTTCCTTGCAGATGCGGCACTTGAATTGTGCCGTTTTGCGCCTGTACGTAACTGTCCATGTAGACATTGCAACCGGAGCGAAAGCGCTCAATACACCGTTTGCCGTTGCGCTCGACAATAACGTAAACCGATTCTTCGCCGTTTTCCTGCACTGTTTCGACCCACAAATATTTTCCGTCTGTCGTCCAGTGCGACCAACCGTAAACATCTTGTTCGCGGATCAACGTCAAGCAAAGCAGAACACCGTCATCGCGCACCATGTATAAAACAGAATCCGGTTCTTGCGCGTAAGCCGCCGTCACAATGGAATGACCTTGCACCAGATGCTTCGCCAATAGCGTCAAATCAATCCCGTTGTAGTTGTCCGATTCATACGAATAGCCCATATCGCGCACCGTTGCGCCGCGCGCTTGTACGTATACAAGCCTGTTGCCGATATATACCGGTTCACACTCTGCCGACCCGCGCATGGTCTGCGTCTTGACCTGCGCCGTTTTCGGCGTGATCGGCTTATCTCCCGGCACGATCCATTCGTTCCCGTCCGTTAATACGATTAAATCCTGTGCGGGAACAAGATGCAGAATGTTGTACATTTCGCGCGAAATTAAGGACAACGCCACGGCGGAGTCGTCGGTTACTTGTCCCGCCGCCTTTTCTACGCTGAAATTGGCATAATCGCCCGTCCGACTTAACCATATTTTGTGCGGATAGGCTCTTGTTCCCGCCAATACCAGCCTGTCCTGATAAAAGCAACAAGCACGCGGATAACCGCGCGCGGCGTCCCACGGACTGATGCTGAATAATTTTGTCGTATCGGTAGACCCGAACGGTTTTATTACAGACACATTCAAGGTAGATCCGGAACATGAATTAATAACCGCTTCGCCCTCATGCATATAGGGAAGGCGCGTAAGCGTCGCCGTCAAACTGCTGCCGCTTGCTACGGCGGAAATGCGCAAATACATTTCTTCGTCTACTGTTCCCGATTCTGTCGCGTTAAAGTTTTTATCTGATGAATAACGGCGGAATTCTTTCCAGCCTCCGTTGCCCGAATAGGAATACTCCAAAAATACATCGCCCGCCCAAAGTCCCGACGTCGTAATTTTCCATTGTTTGCCCACATAAATAGGCGCGGACGTAATGGTGCGTTTTGTTGTTGTCTCGCCCGCAAAATCCACCTTCACCGACTGCGCCGGCATACGATGCGTGACCTGTAAATGCGCGCCCTTAAGTCGTGAATGAATGGACCTCGAATGCGCGACCACCTCAACATTGTTACCAAATGTTTCGTATGGCGTAACGTCCGCCGATCCGTAATCATCTTCGCTTTCAAAGTACATGTGCGAAAATTCATATTCTTTTAATGTCCAGTTGCCCGACCAATCGCCCGTCCACGAATAGCCGCTATCCCTAACTAACGTATACACGGGCAAATCGCCCGAACAAATGAACAAAGTATCGGCGGACTGCGCAAAGCGCAATTTTTTAAGCATTGCTTGCGTAAACGGCGCATCAATAATTTCACCGCTATCTTTCCCGTTGTGCCAAACGCGAATATATTTATCGCCAAACTCCAGCAGATCCCCATTGTCCGCATCACGCGCGAAACGCACCAAAATAGCGTCTTTGTCTGAATACAACGCCTCGCCCATAAACTCACTACCGGCCCGCCGACACACCGCACCATAGGGCCGAATAATCGCGTTTTTGGCGCGCAATAGTGCCGACTTGTATTTTTCCAAGTCTACACGGTTCGCCACGTCGTACGAAATTTCTCCCGTTGTGAACGCCGGCTGAATCGCGTACATCGGGCCGACACCTTGTCCCATTAACGCCACCTCGCATTGCTATACCGATTAAGCGGCTCAGGATCTCTTTGTCGTTCTTTTGCCACTTGCGTCATTGCCATGTCAAGCGCCGCCCGATATAAATTAAATTGTTGCTCGAACAGGCCTTGATTGCCGACAAGCCGCATGCAAAGATCCGCCGCAAGTTTACGCGTCATTGCCTCCAAAAATACCGCGTCCCACACATCAGGATCGGTTACGTCATAGACATAGTCCGCCCACGCGTCGTCTATATCCGTCGCAATGACCTTTGTGCTATTGTCCAAATTAAACACCTCAAACTGCGGCCGCTCGTCCGGCGTCGGCGTTCCGTCTGTCAGTCGGTAGATATACAAACACAATTCCGGATACATATACACGTTTTTATGTCCCGGAAATTGTTTGTCCGGCATCTTCGCCAAACGTTCCACACGGCGGGCAAAGCCCCACGGATATTCGCGCAACAGCATGCGCCGCGTCGCGTCATAATACAATTTACACGCCCGCGCTGTTTCCGTTTCTTCGTGTACGTCTCGAATCGTCCCGACGCCTAAATGAGATAGCGCCAAATTGCAAATGTCGGTGATTGTCATTGCTTGTTCCTCCTTATATGCTTACTAAAAAAGACGCTAGAATAAGCGGCCTTTTGACTAAACATATAAAAAAACAAGAGGGAGCTTACGCCCCCTCAAGTTCCTTGACGGCACGACGGAGCTGCGCCAATGTCGCATCGTCCGCATACGGAATACCCGCGGCGTCTAAACGCGCGCGGCACTCATTTGCCGACATCGTGTCAACGTTCCGCCGTCCCAACCGTCCAAAAATTAATGCTTCCATTTTACAGGTCAGTATCCAAGACCAAAACGGCGTTCATTTTCGCCGCGCCCAAAGTGCCGGAAGCCGCTGCCACATGGACACGAACATAACCGAGCACACCGACCGGCAATTTCGCCGCCAGCTTGCGTTCACCCTTTGCAAGCGTAAACGTGCCAAGCGTCTTTTTGCCCGCCATTGTTTCTTTTTCCGACGTTTCCACCGTGACGGTAGCATCATCAGAAAGCGGCGCCGATACCGTCACGGCCAGCCACAACGGCTGGACGGCGTCGCCTTTACCCAAATAGACAACATCGGAATCAATGCCGCCCGTGCCTACTGACGCAACGTCTTTTTGCCAAAGAAATGTATTTTCTGCATCGTAAATCATTAAGACCCCTCCTTATTTAATGACCGCTTCATCACTACGCAACGCGTCCAGCTTGCGAACAGGAATACCCGCTAAATACAGGACCTGCTGACCGTCGGCAAGATCGCGGCGCGTTACATGTACGTTATTCTTATCAATCAAATAAATTTCTAAGAACGAATATACATCATCATTGACATACGCCACCGCGTTCACCGTGTCCAAGTTGCGCAAACGGTTTTTCGCAAGAATAAATTTCTCAATCAAGGAACGTTTGCCGTCGCTGTCAAGGCTTAACAAATTGCTTGTGTTAATGTTACGAACCGCCGCAACGGCGCGTTGATCGCGTACCGCAAGGCCAGGTTTCCAAGTGAACAAAGTGGACACCGCGCGGAACTTGCGGCCGTCCGGATCTACCGCATCATTTTCGCCCAAGTCGCGGACTTTCAGACCGGCATACGTATTGCGCGGATAAATACCCGTCACGGTACGTTCGCCCCAGCCGACAATCCAAATCGACGTATTTGTTTTGCCCGTGCCGCCGGCCGATACAACCTGATACCCCGGATCACCTTTTTCGCCTTTCAGTACGTTATAACGAACGCCCAAGCCGTTAAATTCGTCCGGATTCGTCATTGAATCACCATAAAGAATATTACGCGCCACCGCTTGCCCAAAGCCTTCAATATGCGCAACATCTTCCGAACGACGGAACTGCGCCTTGTCCGGAGCAAGCGCCAACAATTCAATGTCCACTTCCGAACGTGCTTCAAAAATGGAGCATGTATCGGCGACCTGTTTCGTTGTGGACTTCGACGGATCGACACCACGATTAATGCGACGCAGCGACGGCATCGGGACCGACGTGCGCACCGTCGTTTGGTTACCCGTCGGCAAGTTACCTTCCAACCACGGAATGTCGTCCAAAATCGGATTCGATTCGTTCAGTGCTTCCAGCACCCAATCAATCTCACCCTGCGGGCCTGTGCGTTTACGCAAGTCTGCAAGCGTTAACGCTAAATTTCCTACTGTTGGCATGTTTTTCTACCTCCAATTAATAAACACTAAAATCGGTATTCTTATAAAATCCTGCGACGTCGCTCGTGTTTGATGCGCCGCCACGATTCGCGCGGCCGTCGTCCTCCGCCACCATTTGCCCAATCTGTGCAAATAAGCGGATCGCCTCTACACGGTTACCAAAGCCCGTCGCGTCAAGCATTTCCCGCAATTGCGGAACGTTCTTTTCCATGTACGTAACACCGATAGCGGCTTGTGCCACCGTCGCATCGAATTGTCCGCCTAACTCTGTACGCGCCTCGTCTGCCCAGCCCTTAATTTCTTGCGCCTGTGTCTGCTCGTATTGCGTTGCGACTTCTTGCGCCACCTCCTGCGCATATGCAAGACCGTATTTAGTGACGGCATTCGCTTGTTCTTGCGACATTCCCGCCTCTTTCAACACCTCAGAATATTGTTGCGCGCGTTCTTCGTCCAACTCTACCCCGTCCACACAAAACTCCGCAAAGTCGTAACTTTCCGGCACTGACGATTCCGCCACGTCGGGTTGTTGTTCCGTTTCCTGCGTGCTTTCAATATCTTCCGTGTTTGGCGTGTTCGTGTTATCGTTCGCCATTTCTTCCGGCATATTGGATCAGTCCTCCTTTCGTAACTTCTGTAATTCCGTTATTTTTTCCACATATTCCCGTTCTGCAAGTTGTAACGCATCTACATGACCGTCACGGATAATTCGCCCGCGCAATTGCAGCCCCATGTCCCGCGCGCCTTCGTTAAAGTATGTCCACGAATTACCCGTCATTGTCCGCTCGAATACGTGACAACTGTCAAATAATCGCATAATAAACCAGCGGCCGGACCGCGTTTGTAGTACGTCTTGCAACGCGTCACGATCCAGCCGATTCACCATTTCCGCTTCTCTCTGTGCGCGTCGTTCTTCTTTTGTCATCACGGAGCGCCACCTCCGGCGTTAGGCATTCCCAACCATTCACGAATAGCCGGGTTACCGTCGTTTGCTGCGTCGGTCAAGTTCTTCGCCGCTTGTGCCAACGGCGCCGCCTGTTGAATACTTGCCATTTGCGCCGCTTGCGCTTCTTCCTGTTGTTGCGCCTCCTGTTGTTGCGCGATAATCTGTTGCGCTTCTTCCGTTGATCGGAGCATTGCCGCCGGCGCGCCGATGTTGTCATGGTAAACGTCAAGCATCGCCATCGCGTCAATCTTCGTCAACACTTCAGGGAACATTTGCGCGACCTGTCCGGCAAACGCCAATGTCTGTTCAATATTGATCAGTCCGGACATTTTTTGCGCTTGCGCTAACGGCGAAATGTATTCAATACGAACTTCTTCTTCGCCCAACTGTTCCGCCAACTCCGGCGGCAACGGCGGGAACACTCCGCCCCGATCCAATATCCCGTATACGCGTTCAAGCGTCGGATTTAAGAATTCATATTGCAACCGCTCAACGACCGGGCCTAACTGTTGCAATTTCTCTTGCGTGCGTTCCATAATTTCCCGCGCCGTCATTTGTCCGCGTTCAATCTGATCCAGCATCAAAAAAAGATCCGCCGCATATGCGCGCCGCACCTTTTGTTCTGTCTGTTCAATTTTTGCCTGTACGGCTTGTACGTTTAACTGTACATCAAACAACGGCCGCACACCGTCCGCCACGGCGTTGACGGTTACACCGCCCGGGAACATGTTCACGCTAGGCATCGTCGCCCCGCTCGTTTGCATCGGCGGCTTGATTCCCATTTCAATTGCCGTCAAAATGTCGCGTTCCATAACTTGCAACATCTTGCTATCGGCTAATGCGTACCAGCCCGCGCCCTTTGCGTACGGTTCTAGTCCGATGACCTGATACCGCGCGACCGGCACGGGCCATTCTTCCATACCGCCAAGCGCCAAATATTCATCAGTCGGCGACCCCTCGACCCAATATAAAGACCGATAGGGCATTGACTGCGGACCAAGACGCCCGCCCCGCCGTTCCGTGTTAGGTTCTACCAGCCAACACACGACAAACACACGATCACTTTTATTCTTTGCGGCGTCCCGCACCGACTGCGGCGCGTTCTCTTCGCCAAATTGCTCAATGATCTGCGCGGCTGTCATTCGCACTTTGCGCGCAAACGTATTGACCCGCCCCGTCGCGTCGGTATCTAGCGCGTAACTGCCGATAGGATAATGCATGAAATGGACACCGTCGGCGGCGCTAAAGATACCCAGCGGCGCTTGCCCGAACGGTAGATCATGATAGCAACTATAAACCGCGTGATAGAAATTACTGCGCGCCAAGACGTTTTGCATAATCGCCTGTCGCTCGTCAAGGATTATCCCCGCTTCTTTCGGCGTGTCTTTGCCCGCAAGTGCCAACTTAAACCATTGACGCGAAGGCGGCGTTAGTCCACTCATGACACCGCCGGCGAAAATAGCAGCGGCATCGCGCGCCGTCGAGTTATAAATTTCTTCCGATTCGCCCCGCGCCTTGTTTTCCTCAAAATCACCATGGAACGGCAATTCGTATTTGCGGATCGCCCGCCACCATTTAACATACGGTTCGCGCTTGCGGAACAGTCGGTCAAACCGTTTTTGCGCTTTTTCTCTTGCCGGCCGTTTTTGCCCCTTGTATTTCGCAGTCGGACTTCTTGCCAGTATCGTTTCCATGATTTACCCTAATGTCTTTTTCCCGGCTACGTCAGAACTTCCGAGAATCGTCCCCATGGAACGCGTCGATAAGAAGCCGCGTTTTTTGCGCCGGTTTTCGACTGCCATTTCTTCCCCCGTCGTGTCGTCCGTCACGTTGACGGCTTGCGCTGTCGGCGCCGGCTGTTTAATTTCCGGCATACGAGGCGAACGAAATCCCAAAGCGTTAGCAATAAATTTACACATGTTTTCTCCTCCTTAAAAAAATGAATATTGCGTGTTGGCGCGTGTTTTCCGCACCGCGGCTAACCGACTCGCCACCGGCGCCGCAAACGTTAAAGCGGCCGCGTCTGCCACGTCAGGAGATCGGCCGCTACGTTCCTTGATTCTGTCTTTCTTTTCCAGTAATATGCGTCCTTTCGCATCGTAACCGTATTCCGGTATGGACAACTCCGCTTGCAGTCGTTCATGTTCCGGCAAACTTCCGCCACGTTGTAGCCATGCGCGCATTTCGTCCCACATCTCCGCCCGACGGTTGACGTACTTGTCATCTCTAACCGCTTTCCCACCGAACGGCACTTCTATCACCGTGTAGCCTAATTGCCGCAAACGGTCAATCACACCCTCACCGCGTCCGGCATCAATGAATACTGCGTCCGGCTTATGCGTTTCAATTTCCCGCGCGACAATTTCCGCAAGTTTCATATTATCCACGCCGGAAAACAGGACCGGCTCATACATGCATAAACCGCGACGCCGCACGATGCAAGAACTGTCCGCACCGTACCGCGCGACGTCAACGCCCAAGACAACCGGCGCGCCCGTTATATCCTCCTCAACGACCCGCCGCGCCCTTGCTTGCGCTACCAAATCAATCGAAATAAGGACATTAAACGCCGACGCCGTGAAATCGCAATACAATTCTTGCCGGATTGCATCGTCGGACATATCCCGCTTCATTTCTTCAATTTCTTCTTCCGGTAAAATACCGCTATCGGCTACCGTAAAACGGCACGTGTACCACGCCGGATCTTGCAAGCCACGCTGGTACATCTCATAAAAAGCATTTTGCCCTTTTGGCGTGCCGATAAACGTCGCCCAACCGGAACGATCAGCCAACGCCGGACGAATAATCTCGTTCCAGACCTCCGGCTTTATTTGCGCGTATTCGTCCAGTACAACGCCGTCCCAATAGCTGCCGCGCAATGAATCAGGATTGTCCGCGCCTTTGATATATATGCGCGCCCCTTGTCTGTTATCGTGCCGTGACGGCAATTCAACAAACAACTCCGATTCATTCACCAGCCGCCCCGGTATCGGCGACGTGTAATATTTTAAGTACGCCCACGCTATTTGTTTCGCCTGTACTCGAAACGGCGCAATGTACGCATATTGCGGCGACGGATTATCGCACAATATCGCCTGCTTTAGCATATGATTAATCATTCCGACGGTTTTGCCGAAACGACGATGCGCAACCACAACGGAAAAACGCGCCTTTTCTAGTCCCGGGTGGATCTCTGTTTTCCACAATGCGCGCGGCGTGTACGGTATAACGACTTTACTCATCGCTTGCCCAGCCAAATTCTATTTGTACCGCGCCGCCGTCTGTTCCGGTTATTTCCGCCCGCTTTTTAGGATTAAACGCGTCATCTGTCCGTTCAAGATACCATTTAGACACATCAACATCTTCCGCTTCAATCGCCTTGTGAATGTTGTATTTTGCCCGCAGTCCTGTCCGCGCGCTCCATTCCGCTACTTTGTCGGTAAACCCCTCATTCCGTTCGCAATAATTGTAATACGCATCACGGGAAATACCCGCGAAATCACAGGCCTGAGTGATATTCGCGCCAACGGTAAAAGCCTTCTCCAGTTTACCGACAACCTCAGGCGTCACCGCAAGCGGCCTTCCGCCTTTGTCTTTTGTTTTCTTTTTTGCCTCCGCCATTGGTTCACCACCTTCAGGGCAATAAAAAAGCACTCCCGGAAGAGTGCCTATAATTTCACACTATCATTATACCGCATTACAAGGTAGCTTTTGGTAGATACTTACGGCGGGAAGTATTTTTGTTGATACTCATCAAGCGCGCAACCGTGCATGTATTTTATTGTCGAATATTGATAATGCATTATTCTTGCCACTTGATGCAAACGCAGGGGAACGGTATTCGCATAATAGAGAAATAGCAGCGTTCTGTATCGTATATCTGTAATTGCGTTGATACGTATCAAAATGCGCTTTTTACGTCCGCTGTATTCATCTATTGTCCTGTCGATTTCAGCGTCCATATCCGCAAGTTTAGCGGCCGCGTTGGCGATGTCGGATTGGCGGGTGCCCGAGACGGGCTCGGAAAAAGGGCGCGCGAGGCTCGTCGCGCGGGCGGCCAATTTCTCTTTATCCATGATTAACGCGTCAATCCGCGCATTTAATTCACGCAGCCCCTCAAGCTCCGCCCGCGCTTGACGGTTACCTTTAATCATTCGCGCGAGCCTCTCTGACCCTGATTGCGTTTTCCAGTGCCACCAAGGCCTGAAGCACGTAAAAGTATTTCGGCTGCGCGGCCAAGTACCGCACGGCCAAGGTAAGATCCTGATCAAGCCCCTTATCCATGGCATACTCCATCGCGCCGATGCTTTCCACTTTCTCTTGGTGATGGTCAAGATAGCGTTTAATATACCAGCGAGCCTTTCGTAAGTCCTCTAATTCGGTATCTTTAGATTTTTTACCGGCGCGAGAAATGTACTTGACCGCGTTCCCTAAGTGATACCCAAGCCGCCACGATTCGAGGGCCTCAATCGTTTCAAACTTTCCGTCCGTGTAGTGCGCCGGATGATTAATGATGTCGTTATTCATGTTTGCTTTTCTCCTTGCTCTGTTAAAGTCTTTTACCGACCAGAATGCCGACGAACTCTTTCATCGTTTCATCGTCAATCTCGCCGCCGCGTCTTTTTAGCAGCCAGCACCGAACCGCATAAACGATTTCCCTTGCGTAGTCCTCTTCCTGAAAAAACGCATCCTCTTCGTCATAAAATAAGCCTTTTGCTTTCATACCGAACCAATAGCTAGTAATGTTCTGCACCTCTTCCATTAATACGCCGCTTTTATTTACCTTCTCAATCATCTTGATCGCCTCTCCATTCTCTAAACATTTCAAACCAATCAGCCGCGCTCATTGTGATCAGCCACTCGCAGTTATTTTTACGATGCGCCACTATCGGCACCCGACCGCTTTTTTGAGAATCTCGTCGAGCTTGCGCCATTGCGTCTTCAATGTTCAGCCGCTCTACTCGTTTGACCTCCACATGCACGCCCGGAAGGCCGACCACGTCGGCGGCCTCTCCCGTATTTCCGCAATATTGCGCCGTGCGTCGCGCCTCCCAACCGTTGGCGCGGCATAATCGGGCAAACTCAAGTTCGCCGCGCTTTCCTTTTTGCTTGCCGTTCGTCATTTAGACGCCGCTTCTTCCATGGATTCTCGTATTTGTTTCATCTCAAATGATCCGATTTCCGGATCAGCATAAGACGCTGCGTCAAGGCCTTTTACAAGTCCGATACGAATTGCGTTCATTTGTAGGTCACTGAATTTAGGATCGGCGTAAATACTCACGTCAACGCCGCTTTCAAGTCCTTCTCGGATTTGCCACATTTGCTTCCATTTGAACTTGGGGTCAGCATAGCAAGACACATCAACCCCCTTTTCAAGACCAAAGCGAATTTGGCGCATTTGATTATCTCTATATTTTGTATTGGCGTATATTGACACATTAGCGTCGCACGTTCTCAAGCCTGAAATAATTTCAAAAACTTGATATTCGTTAAAGCCTTTCAATAATTCTTGTACCTGCTCTAATTGTTCTTCGTTTAATGCCCTTTCTGCCTTTTTTGCCATCGTTAGCACCTCCGCCACGCTTCATTTTTATTTTCTTTCGCTTGATAAACAGTAAAACAATAGCTTAACAATCACAACATCAACTGCCAGCGGGCAAGTGGGTGGGTTAGATATAGTCGGGGGACTTGCACCCCCGACTTATCTCCCCCTACTTTCCCCTGTCTATTTTCGGAAGAAAATCCCTATATATAATTACGGGTTTTTCCGCCCTATTGTTAACCGCCTTTCCCGCTACTCTTGTTTACATTCGTCAACCACATACATTTCTCCGTTTTTGTATCGGAATATTCCTCCGTCCCGTGCCTGTTCTTTGATGTAGCTTTGTACCGTTTTGACTGATACTTGCAAATATTCCGCAACATCTTCAAGCTTTGCCCAGCCGTTCACCGTTGCCTTGCTCCCTTTGCCAACTTGGGAATATAGGTCAAATGCTGTCTGTAGGCTATCAAGCCGTCTTTGTTTTCTGTCCTGTTTGGCATCGTTACCTTTTCGGCTCAATTGCATAGCCGTCGGCACGCTTTCCAAAACTTTTTTTCCTGTCAATTTGCCTTCCGCGTCCGGATAGTGTCGCGGATAATCAAACCAGATGTTAATCGGCTCAAATGGAGCAAACTCACGCAACGTTCCTTCAATCCGCCACGCCGTTCGTCCGCCGGTGTCGATGTTTTCCGTGTCCAGTTCCGTCATGTCAATCAGCGCATCAGGGTCGCGGGCAAATACGCCGCTACCGCTTGCCCTGTCCATTGACCGCTTGCCGGCTTGCGTTCCTTTGGAATGGTGATGGCAATAAATAACGGCGCAATCCAGCTCCGTGCATACCTTATCGAATTGGTTACAAAAATGTGCCATCTGGTCTGCGGAGTTTTCATCACCGGTGATAACTTTATATATCGGGTCAATAACAACCGCGATATAATTCTTTTTTTGCGCCCTTCTGATGAGTTTAGGCGCAAGCTTATCCATCGGCACTGATTTTCCCCTTAAATTCCAAATATCAATGGATTTTATTGATTTTGGCGCAGTCTTTGTAGCCTCGTATACTTCTTTGAAACGATGTAGGCAGCTTGCCCTGTCCAGCTCCAAATTGACGTATAACACGCGTCCCTGCGCGCAATCGAAACCTAACCACTGTTTGCCCTCAGCAATGGCGATACATAATTGAATTAATGCGAACGACTTGCCCGCCTTGGACGCGCCCGCCAATAGCATTTTGTGGCCTTGCCGTAAAATGCCGTTAATCAATGGCGCCGATAATGGCGGCATATCGTCCCATGTATCGGCAAGGCTTTCCGGATCGGGTAAATCATCATTTACCGCTTCAATCCATTCTCGCCACTCCGCCCAGCTGCGTTTGCCGATGTTGGTGTCCACCAAATATTGTTTGTGACCGTCACGAATAGCGCCCGGCAATCGAGACAAGCGAGACGGATTTTTGTTTTGCCGGTCAACGCTTAAACCATTTTTCTCGCAGACACT
>NZ_JACHHI010000007.1 GCF_014207605.1 Negativicoccus succinicivorans
GTAATTGACTCGGGTCTGAATATTCAGACCCGCACATTGGCGTTAATTCATTGCATTGTTCAGTTTTCAAAGAACCGTGTCGCTTCGTGCGACTTGATTATGATAGCATCTCTTTTTCTTGGTGTCAAGCCTTTTCTTCAAAACTTATTTTTTCCAGTCGATCGGCCATGTCGATGATAATATCACGACATTCCAAATGCTCCAACCATTCTTCCGGAATCCGATTGCGTCCGGCTTCCGCCGTGACCAATTGCGCGCAAATGCCGGCTGTTGAATCCGAATCACCGCCGTGATTCAGCGCTGCCAACACGGCATATCGCGAACCGGAGTAAGCCAATGCGCAATACAATGCAATCGCCAAAGTTTCTTCGGCCACGAAACCTTCACCGAGCGCTTCCAGTCCCGGCAAATAGTACCACCAATCATCGGCTCCGGCTTTTTTACGCAATGCAGGTACTTTAGCCGCTGCTTTTTCCGCAGCCACGATAGCATCATATACTTCGTCTGCGTTTTCTTTTACGCGCAACATTTCCTTGACGACTTTTCCCGCCTGCCGCAACGTATGTCCGTCGCAAAGCAAGGCCAGGTACGACGCCATCGCACCGGCGGCGATATATCCCGACGGGTGCGAGTGGGTAATCGCGGCGCAAGCGCAGCCGTTCTCATAAGCGGCTTCCGGATCGCCGTGAAAATATAAACCGATCGGCGCCACACGCATGATACCGCCGCAACCCTTGCTGTCGTTAAGGGGCTGCGTCACGCCGCGGTCCGCCGGATCACGCAATGCCGTAAGGCAGGTCATACCGGGATGACGCCGCTCTTGCAAACGATGATCTTTCGCTAAATTATACGTCGTTTCGTAAGGTTGTTTTTTGAGCCAGCTTTTTTGCCCGCGCCGAGGTTCTTCTCCCGTTTGCATGTAGTACCAGCGCATGTACGAACGGTAGAGACCTTTCGTCAAAGCATCCCCGCGCTGTCGTGACCAGAAGATGCCGTCAATGGTAAAAAGCGTCATCTGCGTGTCGTCGGAAATCAACCATTCACCCGAGCCGTCTAAGCTCAAAGGGCCGCGCAAACCGTGCGGACCGTAGCTTTCTTTGATTGTTTCCACGTCGTCAAATTCAACAACGTAGCCAATCGCATCTCCGGCGGCGCCGGCGAGCAGGATATCGCGAAACGGTACAGTACTCATTCGTCTTCCTCCTCCAACAGCTCATAATCTTGCGCCATCCAACGACGGCTGGTAGTAAAGGTAATGGTCAACCACTTGCGTACTGATTTACCGCCCAGGGCCTTATCAATCTCATCACGAATACGGTCGAGATCTCCCACCTCCTGGATCGGGTAACTTTTCGGAATTAAAATATCGATATCGATAAAGGCGATTTTGCCGTACCGTTGCACGGAACTCACGTAGTCCTTAAAACGGTAGCGGACCATGAAATCGTCCATCACTTCATGAACTTTTTCATGTAAACCTTCCGGCGCCATGCCGAGTACCTGACTTACCGCAGGTCCCAAAATATTGAGCGCGACAGGCATCATGGTCAATGACAAAATAATTAGGATCACCGGGTCGACGAATACCCCGTAATGCGCATATTGCGTTCGTTCAAGCAAGTAGGCCAAGCCGAAACTGATAAACAAACTGGCGGCGAAACAGGCATCGACGAGCCAACTCATATTATCAAAATGAATCAGGCTGGATTTCAGTTTCCGATTTACCCGATGCACATAGAGATAATACCCCATATTGGCGAACGTAAACGTTAAGGCGTAAATAATCGCCAAGCCGAAGTTCATTGCATTGCCGCCGCTGAAAAGACTGATCATGCCGTTCAAAAACGCGTAGACAACAATGATCAGCGTGAAGCCGCCTTCTGCCGCAAGCACGAGCGGTTCAAACTGCCAATATCCGAATTGAAATTTTTTGCTCGATTCCCGCGTTGTCAGACGCGAAGTCATGATCATTAAAATCTTAATAATGACTGCCACAAACGAGAAAATCCCGTCAATCAAGATCGCATGCGAGTTCGTAAGCAGGCCGAACCAGGTCGCCGCGACGGCAATCAGTCCCATCAGACCCGCCGACTGCCAAAGTAAGCGTTGCTCTGTCGCGTAACGTTGTTCCGCCGTTAAACTCGTTTCCATAAATAGTGTAAATCCTTCCTGTAAAATCTGTTCACAAGTGTTTAATATAAATAAATAGTATTTTTCACCGTTTCCTTATATTATACTACATCTATTTAATTTCTTGCGTTTAATTTTCCTAAAGAATTCAATGTGAGTTTTTTACGGGTGCGGTTTGACGAACGAGAATTTCCGCGCGACAAACCGATGGACTGAGCGGCGTCATTTTCATCAGCGTGATTTCCGTCGCATGCGGGTGGCCTTCCCATGCGGCAAATAATTCCAGCAGATGAAAATAATCGCCGACCAATGTCATCTTCCATTGTTTGGTCTCGTCCGCAGAAGGAATCTCTTCGCTGCTTTCCATTTGCACGTGCGCCCGGTTCGCGTCCGCTTCCCAGTCGATTATTCGGGCGGCTTCGTTTTGATATTGTTCCTGTTGTGCCAGTTGGGCTGTCAGTCGTTTGATTTCATGCGCCTGCGCCGCTTCTGCTCGGATAGCGTCCGCGGTCCGAGCTTGCCAGTGGTATCCGCCGCCGAACGCGACAACAGTCAATAACCAGAGTGCCGCCAACAGCAGCAAAGGATATTTAGTGACGGATGGCATTAGCTTCCTCCTCCGCATGACCGAGCCACAGCGTAAAGGTATGCGCTGCCGCTACATGACGATCGATTTTACTTCGTACCGGTCGTTCCAGACGAGCGCTTAAATATTCGCTCCAATCATGTAAGGGCGCGCCCGACTGGAAATTTCCGGTGACAATAATGTCTTCATTTTCCGTGCGAATTTCCGTCAGCGTCACATCGGCGGGGCAGGAATCGCAAATCACGAGCAACAGTTTGCTTGCCGTTAGGCGCGTTCGCTCATGTTCTTGCCGATCGTGTACTGCCGTCTGATACGCGGCTGCCTGTGTGCGCAATGCCGACAGTTGAGCGACCGTCGTTTCGTTTTGTAACGCGCTCATTTCTTTTTGATACATGGCGTAATGAAACGCCGCATACCCGAACGCGAACGCCAGAATGCAAAGGCTTCCCGCCAACACGGGTCGAAACCAAGACGGCGCGGGTTGCGGCGCGTGATTTTCTAAACGAATCGTTTGGCAAAGCGCGGCATTCTCCGGTCGTTGCGCCGCCCGCGCGGCAGCTGCCGGCAGGTACGCGGCATCACGCCATGGCGAAGGCGTATCCCCGAGCAGTTCCGCGGGAATGGTCGCGGGCCAAGGTCGGGTCGCGCCGACATCACTCGGCGCGGCCGAGCCATGCACGTAGATGGCTTCATCTTCCGACCCCGCGTCCGAATGCGTTACGTCAATCGTATGTAGCCGCCAATCCGTCCACACGCGCTCCCGATACTCCGCCAACATTTGGGACGCGGCGCAGTAAACTGCTCCCGTGGACTCCGCCAATGCGTCCCCCAGCGCGACGACTTCCGGAACCGTGATCACGCATTCTACGCCCAATGCCGCCAAGCGCTCGTCGGGCGCCGCGTCAGACGTCAGCGCCGCCATCAGGACACGAACGCGCTCCTCTGTCAACGGAACCGAACGCGTACCGATCCATGGAGCCACTACATCCGGAAAGAAACGTTCGCCTTCCCAGCGCAGCATTTCTCGCAACTCGCGTTCATTGAGCGCTCCCATTGCCACCGTTTTATACCGTACCGCCGCGGGGGATGCCGTCATCACTACCGTATGCAACGGCACATGCCATATTTCCGTCAGCACCCGGCGCGTTTTTGCCAAATCATCGGCGGCATGCGGCAACCAAATCCACTGCGCCGGTCCGCTTGCTTTTTCCCGCACGCACAATAAACCGTCACCTTCCCAAGCCAAAAACGGCAACGGCGAGGAGGCAAATATTTGTTTGCCCGCGTCGGTCAGCTTTTGCATTCGCTGACGCCAATTTCCCATTTGCCTTCTCCTTTCGGTACGCAGTTGATTTTAATGACAAGCGTGATTCGTTCCGCATCGTGCACGGCGACGCTGGTGATTGTCGCCCGCGTGCCTTGCGGATCCATCGTCACGCGATTTTGATAGCCGTCGCGAACCGCCAGCTCTTTCGTCATTACATTGTCAGGCAGTCCTTGAGCGGCGCAACGTCCGAGCGCCCAGTTCAGCCCGCTTTCCGCGACGTAGCGAGTTTGCAGGCCCGTCACGGTATACGCGCTCGCCGTACGCACCGCCGCCGACTGCTGCAACACAAGTCCGGCAAGCGTCAGCAGTCCGCACAACGCGACACACCACCAAAGGAGCACGCTGCCGCGGTGCGATTCAGCGCACGACATAGGTCTCTCCTACGCGGTACCATTGCGCATATGGCAAAACCGCCGTACTGTACGTCTGTTGACGCGCTCCGTATACCCAGGTAAATTGCGCCGTCACAAGACCTTGGTCGTCTACCGTAAACATTTTGTCACCGTCTTCTTTGCCCGGAAGAAATCGCGGTCGATTGGCCGTGCCGTCGCCCGCTTCCGTCATCGGTTGACGCTGCCCGTTTTTTAATTCCAGATAAAGCGCGCCGCTCGCGTAAAAAGCGTGTCGTAAATGATTCGGCGTCACAAAAACGTATTGATTCTTCCGCCCAGGTCTTGTTTGCGACGTGCCGGACCACAAATAGCTGTCCAGCGTTCCCAAAATAAACCGGCTGTCCTCACTGATTTTGAGTTCCGTCCCGAGTCGCTGAAAGGTTTGCAGCACAGCGCGCACCCGCGGCGCCAATGCCGCGCTCAACAGGCCGCAGAGCAACAGGGCCAGCAAAAGCTCCCAAAGAATATAGCCAGCGTGTTTACGCATGTGTGTTTCCTCGCGGCAGCCAAATCGTCACCGCATCCGCGCCTCGTGAGCCGCTGACCGTGATTTCATAGCCGTAAACGCCCGGTTCCGCCGCCTCTGTGCCGGCTACATCAATCGTAAAGTGATGCGCATTGTATTCTTTGGTAATACTGTAGCCGGCGGGCACGCCATCGACCAGGTAGGCGTATTTCAATTTTTCCGCCGTCTCCTGCAACAGCGCCGCCCGCTCCGTTTGCTCCCGCCCGCCGGCCGCGTTATGCACCGCGCCCAAAACGGTGGCGGCGAGCGTTCCGCCGACCACCGTCATAATCAGAATCAAGAAAAGAACTTCCGGAAAAATAAAGCCTCGCGATTTCATGTTCATTGCACGCGTACCCGTCCTGTCTGTGCGCTGATAATAATCCTTTTGCGTTCATGATGACGATTTTCCAACACGATTTGGTAATTCCCGCGGTAACTTTGCATCGGTCGACCGTTACTTTGAAACTGCACCAGCTTGGACTGCCCCGCGCTAAATGTAATGCCCTCCGGCAAGGCGGCACGTTGACCGATCAACGTATTTCGCGCCGTTACGTAGTACATCGCCGGGCGATGATCGACATTGAGATGCAGGGTCGGCATGTTGCTTTGTGCGCCGCGATTTTGTTGCGCGAGCGCTTGCGTCTGATGGATGGCGGCGCAAAGCGCCGAGGTCGCTCGCAATAAAGCCTGTCGATCCTGAAACGCCGCATACTGCACGGCGGACCAGGCGGTAAATATTCCCACTAAAGCGATCGCCACCAGCATTTCCCAAAGCAAATAACCGCGGTTTGATTGTTTATCCATAACCCAGCCAACTTCCTACCGGTGTCGTTAAACCGACCGCCAACGTCAAAAAAGGTCCGAACGGAATCGCCTGACAGCGGGGAAAAAACCCGCGGGAAAGGATGCCGAAGCACGCTCCCAAAAGCGCCGCCAGCCACAAGAGCAACAACGTTTGCAACGGCGACAGCCAAGTCGCGAGCGCCGCGTAATACCAAATGTCGCCCTGCCCCATGCCGCCGCGCGCGAGTCCGTATAAAACACCGGCCACTACAACTGCCAAAAGGCTTGCCATTAATGCGCTCAGAAAATGTCCCGCCGCGATGCTTTCCGCGCTTCCTGCCAGAAAAAGCAAAAGCGAAAGGCGCCTCGGCAACACGCCATAGCGCGCGTCACAAAGCGCGGCAAGCAGACTCAATCCGCACAATACCAATGTACCGATGAGCGAACGCCCGTCATTCAGACCGGGCAGTAGGCTCAGTGCCGCGAAAAAGCCGAAGCACCATTCCGCGCGCGTTAACCCGCGACGCGGCGTAAAAGGCTCGGCCCACTCCGCGGCATAGCGCCGCCGATACGCTTCCGCCCAACGCCATATGCAGGGTCCCGCGATGCAGGGCCACAACAAAACGCCGACCGCGGTCAGCGTCATTTGCCGCTCGGTCCGCCGTGCGAGGAGTATGTCGTGCCTTTATAGCTGTAAGTGACTTCTCCCTTCGTCGCCAATTTGCTCGTGTCGTAGCTTTCATTATCCGGCGCTTTTGGAACCGCTTCCAAGTATCCTTTCGAGGCGTCCGTCGTATTTACCAATTCGTCCAGGGAGCTCGGGTATTTGCCCGTGTCCACCTGGTACATCGCCACCGCCGTTCCGACACTGTGCAAATCCGCTTGAATCTTCGCCACTTTGGCGCGATCCGCCGCGCCGCCGAATTTCGGTATAACAACCGTCGCCAAAATCCCGATGATAGCAATTACAATTAACAGTTCGATCAAAGTAAAACCGGCATGTTTGCGTTGTTTCGTTCTTTGCATGAAAATCATCCTTTCTACATCGGAGCCGTTACCACATCGATAATCGGCAGCAAGATACTGTACATCAAAAATCCTACCCACAATCCCGTCGCCAACAAAAGCAACGGTCCTAACCATGTTTTCAGTTGCTCCCAGCTGCGCGCGCTTTCCTCTTCGTAATACGCGGCCGTCTCCGCCAAGAGTTCCTCCAAACGTCCGCTTTCCGTACCCACGCGCACCATGTGAAGATACACCGGCCCGGTGATGTCCGCCGCTTGCAGCGCCGTCTCCAACGCGCGACCGTTGCGCACAGCGGCGCGAGCGGTAAGCAAGCGTTCCCGATATAGCGGATTGGTGACCGCCGCCGTCAGCCGCAATGTCTCCGCGAGATCCAAACCGCTCTTTAACAAAAGCGCCTGTACCTGCGCCATGCGCGCGTACATCGGCGCGCGAAACAAAGTAAAACGATCCGCTTGACGGGCGACAACCATTCGTCCGGTCGGCGTCATGGACAGCGCGACGATCGCGCCCAAAGCCAAAAACAGCGCGAGCGCGATCAAAAGCACATGCGAATGAAACCATTGCGCCGTCGTTAGTACCGTTTGCGTCACCGCCGAAGGTTGCGCGCCGAGATCGGCGAACAGGTTCGCGAAAGTTGGCAAAATCCAAATCACGGAAATCCCGCCGACCAGCAGACCCGCCAGCATCACCAACAGCGGATAGCTGTACGCCTCCCGACGCAAGCGCTGCAGTTTTAATTGATTGCGGTAGTAAAGCGAAGCGTATGTTAAATTTTCCGCCAGCACGCCGGCCGCTTCGCCCGCTTCTACCAGCGCGATCAGTAACGGCGGGAAAGCACGCGCCGTTTGCAAGGCCTCCCGCAACGTCTCTCCCGTCTCCACCGCCGCGCTGACATCGGTCAGCGCTTGTTGCAGGCGGGGCGGACCCGTTTCACTCAGCAAGCGCAGCGCCGTCAACACGTCAATCCCGGCGCGCAACAATGTCGCCCACTGTTGGGTAAAAAGCGCCAAGGTGCGAGCTCCGAGTTTTCGTTGCGAAATTTGTTCCCATGCATTGCCGCGGCGCAAACGAACCACATACCAGGAACGCGCCCGCAGCAACGCCGCCGCGTCAGATTCAGAAGTGCTTTCAATCCAGCCAGTGCGCCGCAAATGTTGCGCCTCATCCAATGCTATATAGTGGTATCGCTGCATTGCCGCCATTGCTCCTCAAGATCGTCTTTTTCGTCGTCGGAAAGCATTTGCCGCGCGCGTTGCAGCGCTTGCGTAAATGTTTGCGCCTGCACACCGCCCGTTTGTAAATAACCGTTCAGTTGCGCCTCTTTGCCGTCACGCACCAGACGTGACAAAGCCGGTGTCCACCACGCGTACGAACGCAATAATACGCGGCGCGCGCCGACCGGCAACAGACGCTGCGCGACAGCCAGCCGCAATGTCGCGGCGATTTGGTAACGCACTTGCGTTTGCGCCGCCGCGGGAAACGCGTGCACCATCCGCCCGATCATGGCGGGCAATGTTGCGCTGTGTACGGTGGCCAACACGAGATGGCCGGTTTCCGCCGCCGTCAATGCCGCGTGAATCGTCTCCGGATGACGCAATTCACCGATGACCAACACATCCGGGTCAGCTCGTAACGCTTCCCACACGCCGCTCGTGAAATCCGCCACGTCAGTACCGACTGCGCGTTGACGAATCAGGCAACGGCCGGCGGGTAAATATAATTCCGGCGGATCTTCCAGCGTAATCACGTGCCGCGAAAACCGTTCATTCATCTGCGCCAAAACATGCAATAACGCCGTCGTTTTGCCGCTTCCGGTCGCGCCGCCGATCAGCACCAAGCCCTCATTTAACGCGGCGGCATCCGCCAAAAGCGCCGGATCGGGATCCTTCGGTAAATCGTCCAAACCGTACAAAATGCGCACACCGGCGCAAAGTTTGCCGCCGGCGAAAAAGAAAGAAAAACGCAACGGTCGATTTTCACGGCAAACAATATCAAGATGACGTTCGGAGCGCAGGATGGTTTGCTCGTCAGCTGTTAAAAAATGAACGCACCAGGCATCCCACGCCGCCTCGCTGAGGATCTCTCCGCTGTTTTCCAGTCGTCCTTCCCGCCGATAATAAATCGGCTCTCCCGGCGTCAAATGAATATCACTCGCCTGGCGTTGCAATGCCTGAACCAACCAATCGGCCTGCCAATCAGCTCGCAAAAAAAGCCGCCTCCTCTACGCCTACTTCACCTTTCGCGATCCGTTCGCGAACCTGCTCCACGAGTGGAAAGCGCGTCAGACTGCCGCACAACGAACGTAACCTCGGAACACCTTCCGGCAAGGCCAGTTGATTTTTAATGCGCTCATCCACCGGCAACATTTCAAAAATACCCGTCCGTCCGGCATATCCGGTCGCGTGACATTGCTCGCAACCGCCGCGCGTAAACAAAGCGTTATCGGTGCTGCCGTCAGCCCATGGCGTAACGCCGCGGTAAGGTTGTTTGCACGCGGGACATAAAAGGCGCAGCAAACGTTGCGAAATCACCAATGTCAGCGACGCCGCCACAAGATACGGCGCGATTCCCATTTCTACAAAACGCAACGGTATTTCCGCCGCCGTATTGGCGTGCATCGAGGACAACACCAAGTGCCCCGTCAGCGCCGCGCGAATCGCGATTTCCGCCGTTTCGCGGTCGCGGATTTCGCCGACGGCGATCACATCGGGATCTTGGCGTAAAATACTGCGCAGTCCTTTGGCGAATGTGAGTCCGCTTTGTTCATTCACCTGCACCTGATTCACGCCGGACAAATGATATTCAATCGGATCTTCAATCGAGACCAAATTGCGCGCGCTGTCATTCAAAAAAGCGAGCGCCGCCGCCAGCGTGGTGCTTTTGCCCGTTCCGGTTGCGCCGGCAACCACAATCAATCCCGCGCTGCGTCGCAATTCGCGAACCAACAGCGATTGCGCCGCCGGCAACAGACCGAGCCTTTCCAGTTGCGGAACAAACAGCGGATTGCCTAAAATTCTGACCACTATTTTTTCACCATAAAAAACCGGTAACGAGGAAATACGTAAATCATATTTCCTGTTACCGGTTTCAAAAGTGCAACTGCCGTCTAAGGGCAATCGCTTTTCCGCCATATTCATATGTGCCAGCGCTTTGATATAATTCGCCACCGAGGGCGCAAAAGTCCCGGGGAGTTGCGTTGTTTCCCAAAGCTTGCCGTGAATGCGAAAACGCACGCGCAGCTCGTTCTCTTGCGGCTCAAAGTGCACATCGCTCGCGCCGGCAACCACGGCTTGCGTCAATAATGCGTGCACCGCTGTCTTGGGTGTTGCCATCTCCTGCGCCGTCATGTCGTCGCTGCTCCTTTATTCGCAACATAAATTTTTATGTATTACGTTTTTTATACTATGCTTGCAAATATCAAAAGTCAAGTAAATTTTGCGGCGGCGGCTGCGCTTTGCGCCACTGTCCTACGAACTAAAAAAGACGCCCGAGGGCGTCTTTTTCAATTTTATACGGCCGCGCTCAACAGCATGAGAAAAAGCACGGCGAAAAGTTTTTTTCATTTCCCTGTTTTATTTATCAAGTTTTACGCAATAAAAAAATCCCGGAAACCCGGGATTTTTTTCACGTTACGCGTTTTTCGTGCGTACGCTGTGATGTTTTTTGCCGTCATAATTGCGCCATACCACCCACAGCGAGGTAGCGATGCACAGTGACGAATACGCGCCGCTGATGAAGCCCACCAGCATGACCAGCGCGAAGTTTTTCGTGGTTTCGCCGCCGAAGAAGTACAGCGAGCCGACCGCGAACAAAACGGTCGTCAATGTGTAGAAACTGCGCGTAATACTTTGCTTAATACTGTCGTTCGCGAGCGTTTCATACGAATCCGTTTTGCGATGCGTGCGCAAGTTTTCGCGGACACGGTCGAAAATAACGACCGATTCGTTCATCGAGTAACCGATGACCGTCAAAATCGCCGCCAGGAACGACGCGTCAATTTCCAAATGGAACAATGCGAACGTGCCGAGCACTACTAAGATATCGTGCGTAATCGCGATGATACAGGAAATGCCGATCCGGTATTCAAAACGATAGGAGATGTACGCGATCAACGCGGCGAAAGCGACCAGCAAATTGATCAGCGCGTGTTCGGTCACTTCCGAACCGATGACCGCGCCGACCGATTCGATACGTTTCACATCGACATCGCCCAATTTTTGTTGCACATGAGCTACGACCGTATTCGTTTCTTCCGCCGACAGGTTATGCGTGCGAATCATTACCTCGTGACCCGATTCGCCGTCGACATTGCCGGAAAGCTGGATCGTGCTGGCGCCGAGACCGTCATCGGTAACCGCCTCACGCACTTGCGCGACGGTCACGTTCTGCGCGAAATTCAAGTCGATAATCGTGCCGCCGGTGAAATCGATGCCCCAGTTGAAGCCGAAGACCGCGATCGCAATGATGCACGGAATGACAAGCAGCGTCGAGAACGTAAACCAAATTTTACGATAGCTGACTAAGTTCCACTTCCAATTCATTTGGCATAGCCCCCTTTCCGCGCTCCGAAAAGCCAGGGATTATGCACAATATTGGCGTTGATGAGCATCATCAGCAACGTTCGACTGACGGTAATCGCCGTGAACATACTGACGAGTACGCCCAAGCCGAGCGTAATCGCGAAACCTTTAATCGTGCCGCTGCCTAAAACAAACAGAATCAATGCGGTAATCATAACCGTCATGTTCGCGTCGAAAATCGTCGCGAACGCGCGTTTGAAACCGGCCTGAATCGCCAAGCGCAATACTTTGCCGGCTGCGATTTCTTCCTTAAAGCGTTCGAAAATCAAGATATTCGCATCGACCGCCATACCAATGGAAAGAATGATACCCGCGATGCCCGGCAAGGTCAGTGTCGCATGCAGTAATTTTAAAATCAAAAGCAACAGCAAAACATAGACGAGCAACGCCACATTGGCGATAAACCCGTTCACGCGATAAATCAAAAGCATGAAGAGCGTAATCAACGAAAGGCCGATCGCGAAGGCCATGACGCTCTTATCTTTGGAGTCCTGACCGAGCGACGGTCCGACGGTGCGAACTTCCATAACGTCGACTTTAACCGGCAACGCGCCGCTGCGCAAAAGAATCGCCAAGTCTTTGGCTTCTTCCAGCGAACGGTTACCGGTGATGACCGCTTTACCGCCTAAAATCGGTTCGTTCACGACCGGATTCGTCAGAACTTCGCCGTCCAATACGATCGCGATATGACGACCGACATTCTGCGTCGTCAGGTCACCGAATTTTTTCGCGCCCTGATCATTGAATTCGATGGCGACTAAAGGTTTGTTTCCCTGTCCCAATTCTTCTTTCGCGGTTGCCAGGTCTTCCCCCGAAAGGCGGACATTGCCGTCCTCGTCTTTGAACTGCAGAATCGCCGTCTTGCCGATCGTTTTGATCGCCTGTTCCGGATCGCGTTCGCCCGGCAGTTCGATGATGATACGGCGCGAACCTTCACGCTGAATGATCGGTTCGGTCAAACCCATTTCATTGATACGACGTTCCATGATCTTGACGACCTGTTCCACGTCCTGATCGGTAACGACGTGTTCGGGCATGTCTTTCGCTTCCAGCACGATATGCGTGCCGCCTTGCAGATCCAAGCCCTGTTTGATCGATCCCGCCAAATCGCCTACTTTGAAAACAAAGAGGCCGATGATGACAGCGATCGCCAATAAAAATTTTAACAACTCATTGATACGCAAAACTTATTCTCCCTCCCCGCCGGTCACCTCGCGGTGTACCAGGCGGTCTCCGTGACTACCGCATCTACCGTTACGTCATTCGGCGTAAGCGGAATCTGCGTGACGAGAAAGGCCTCGGCGCAAATACCGAGTGTCTTTGCATTTGTATGTACCAGCCAGCGGTCATAGTAACCGCCGCCCATGCCCAGGCGCGCTCCGTTGCGTGTGAATGCCAAGCCGGGAGCTAACACCAAGTCGAATTCACTCGGATCGATCACCGCGGTGTCGCGCGGTTCGCGAATCTCCCAGCGGTTCAGCGCCAAATTATCCCATGAAGTCAGCTCGACCGCGTCCATGATGCCGAGCGTGGCCGTGAGTTTCGGCACGGCGACGGTTTTCCCTTCGGCGAGCGCGGCGCGGAGCACCGGATCAATATTGATTTCCTGCGGCATCGCCAAATACCCGAAAATAACGTTCGCGTCGCGAAACATCGCGGACGCCGTGATGCGCTCACAAATAGCGCGGCTGACTAAAGCGGGCTCAAAGTGATGCCGTTGTTCCAAAAGAGGACGGCGCAACGCTTTTTTCTGCGCTTGCGCCGCTGTCATTTCAGGCATCACGGTTGGCCGCTTCCTGCTCTGCTTCGATTTCTTTAGCGACCGGTTCTTCTTCTTCTTCCGATTGGAATTTATGAATCGCCGCTTTGGCGACTTTAATTTCCACTTTCGGAGCGATCTGTAAAAGGACCCATTCGTTTTTAATCGCCTTTACAGTACCATACAGGCCGCCGACGGTAATCACCTTACTGTTGCGACCGAGACGTTCTAAAAACATCTTACGCTCGGACTTTTCCCGTCGCTGCGGCCGATACAGTAAGAAATAAAAAATGGCGATCATCAATAAAAACGGCCATGCGGCATTAATTAACGGCATAAATTGTTGCACATTTGCACCTCCTTAATCGTATTGTATCTTATCTTATTTATTTTATCATATTCAAAGGCTCTGCGAAAATCTTACGCGCATCTTTTTCTAGCGTTGCCACTGCGCCCAAAAATCACGCTGAAAATCGCCGAACCGATCTTCCAAAATCGCTTCCCGCAAACCGCGCATGAAACGCTGCAGGAAATGGATATTGTGCACGGAAAGCAGACGGAACGCGAAAATTTCTTCCGCTTTATACAAGTGGCGAATGTACGCCCGCGTATAGTGGCGGCACGCGTAGCAGTCGCATTCTGCGTCCAACGGTGAAAAATCGCGCTCGAACTGTTTATTTTTAATATTCAGCCGACCCGTTTTCAACATCGCCATGCCGTTACGCGCAACGCGCGTCGGATAGACGCAGTCGAACATGTCGACGCCGCGCGCCACTCCTTCCACGAGGCAATCCGGCGTGCCCACGCCCATCAAGTAGCGCGCCTTATCGCGCGGCATCAGATGCGTCGTGTAGTCCAGCATTTCATACATCAGATCGTGCGGCTCGCCCACGCTTAAACCGCCGATCGCGAAACCGTCAAACGGAAGCGCCGTGATCTCCCGTGCGCTTTGCGCCCGCAGATCTCGATACATGCCGCCCTGAATAATCCCGAACATGCCTTGCGCCGGATGCTCATGCACTTCCAGACAACGTTTCGCCCAACGCGTCGTGCGTTCCGTCGACTGTTTGGCGTACTCGTAGTCTGCCGGATACGGGATGCATTCATCAAAGGCCATCGCGATATCCGCGCCGAGATCCATCTGCGCGCGCGTCGCCACTTCCGGCGACAAAAATTGCTTGGATCCGTCGATATGGGAACGGAAATACACGCCTTCCTCTTTGATCTTGCGCATCGCGCCCAAGCTGAACACCTGGAACCCGCCGCTGTCGGTGAGCATTGCGCGCGGCCACTTCATAAACTGATGCAGGCCCCCGGCCGCTTTAATCAATTCCGTACCGGGACGCAAAAATAAATGATACGTGTTGCTTAAAATAATACCCGCGCCGGTTTCCGCCACTTCCTCCGGCGACAATGTTTTGACCGTCGCCTGCGTGCCCACCGGCATGAACATCGGCGTGTCAAAACTTCCGTGCGGCGTATGGATGCGGCCGGCGCGCGCGCCGGTTTGCGCGTCTTCATGCACTAATTCATAGGTAATAACTGCCATATTCCACCTACCGTATCCACATCGCGTCGCCGAAGCTGAAGAACCGATACTTCGCCGCGACCGCTTCCCGATAAGCGGCGAGCACATGGTCTTTACCGGCGAACGCGGAAATCATCATCAAAAGCGTCGACTGCGGCAAATGGAAATTAGTCACCATCGCGTCCACAATTTTGAACTCGTATCCCGGATAAATAAAAAGTTCCGTCGCGTCGCGGCCCGCTTTCACAACGCCGCTTTGCCCCGCTGACTCCAGCGTGCGCACCGACGTCGTGCCGACCGCGACGATCCGCCGTCCGGCGCATTTCGCCTCATTGATCAGCCGCGCCGTTTCCTCACTCACGTTATATGTTTCCGAATGCATGTGATGCGCTTCGATCTCTGCCACCGAAACCGGACGAAACGTGCCCAGTCCGACATCCAGCGTGACGTAGCAGACGGTCGCGCCGCGCGCGGCGATTTCTTGCATTACTTCCGGCGTGAAATGCAATCCCGCCGTCGGCGCCGCCGCCGAACCCGGCGTTTTGCTGTACACGGTCTGGTACCGTTCCCGATCTTGCAAGCGCTCGTGAATGTACGGCGGCAACGGCATTTCGCCGATTTTGTCCAAGCGTTCATAAAAATCGCCGTCATAGGTGAACTTCAAAACGCGTCCGCCAAACTCCGTGCGATCTTCCACCGTCGCCGTCACGCCGGCATCAAAGGTAAGCGCCGTGCCCGGCAACGCTTTTTTGCCCGGCCGCACCAACACTTCCCAACGGTCTTCGCCCAGCGGATGCAACAGCAGAACTTCCACCCTGCCGCCCGTCGGCCGTTTACCGTAAAGTCGCGCCGGAATGACGCGCGTATTATTAAAGACCCACACGTCATCGGGGCGCACGTCTGCTAAAATATCCCGAAATGTTCCCTGTTTCGTAGCACCCGTTTGACGATCCAACGTGAGCAGTCGCGACGTGTCACGCGGCTCGACCGGAGTCTGGGCGATCAGTTCCTCCGGCAAATCATAATTAAATTCACTGACGTTCATATCTGACCTTCGTTTCAATACATTTTTTCAATGGTGACACCCGTATAGAAGTGTCGTAAAATATTCCGATAATGATGCGGATCACGCGGCTTTTGCTGCGCCATGATCTGCGCGCCCCATTGGGACATGCCGACGCCGTGGCCATACCCGTAACCGATGATTTTCAAGCGATCCTTCGTACTGCCTTTGACAATATCGAACATCGTGCTGCGCAAGTCGAACATCTGCTGAAAGCGGTTGCCGCTGATCGCCACCGCCTGTTTTTTACCGGCAATCTGCAAGGTGCGAACGCGTCCCGAAACGGTTCGGTCAAACGCTTTCACCGGCGCTTTTTTCAGCTTGGACAATTTAATATTCTTAATCTTGCCGACATCATGACCGTACGCCGCCAGCGCGCGCTCCAAATCAGCGAGCGAAATTTCTTTTTCCCAGCGTTGTTTGGTGAAATCGTTCAGCGGTTCACTCACCGCGCGCAAGTAGGGCACGAAATTGTCCCAGACATTTTCACTGTCTTCCGTGTAGCCGCCCGAATGCGCGCAAAATACCGCGTCAATCGGTTCGCCTTTGTACAAAATCACTTCGCCCGCCGTATCATTGACGGCCTGCGTGGATTCCGGAGCTTCCGCCGCGACGCCACCGTACACTTGCGAAACGATGGTGTCGTAAACATCAAACCCTTGCGACGCGTAATTATTTTTATGATTGAGCGCGTACGTGCGCGCCGCCACCGCTTGCGCCCGCAACGCGTTCGGCTCCCACGACGCCGACATTTCACGCGGCACGACGCCGTAGAGATATTCTTCCATGCCGACTTCGTTGATCACCGTCACGCCGTCATGTCCCGGCGTCCGAATCAATTTCAGCGCGCCGCGGTATTCGTTACCGTCCACCGCGACCAACGCGAAGCCTTCCGGTCGGATATACACCGTTTCGCCGACTTTTTTGCCGTCGAGCGTAATGGATTTCGCGCTTACGCCGATACGCAAGGTGTCGCCCTTGCTGAATGTTTTCCATTTTTGCGTGCCGTTATACACCGTGTACGCGCCGTTGATGCTCACTTTCGGCGAGTGGGCGTTGCGCATCAGACCGACCAACACGACCGGTTCATTTTCCGTGATCGGTAAGACTTGTCGGAGATCGCCCCGTTTGTCTTTCGTTTCTGCCCGAGGAGACGTTGGCGCCTCGTAACGTCCCATCTTCACTTTCGCCGACTTTTTCACCGGCACGCCTTTCACCACGCGCGTGCTTTGCGTACGCGAACGCGCGCCCGGCGAACCTTTTACGCCCGCCGCGTCCACGGTCGCCGCCGTGCCCAAAAGAAGCGCCCCCGTCAAAATAACGGCGCAGCATTGCTGCCATCGAACCATAATTCACCGCCTTGTAAATAACTGCAAGACAAGCGTCAGAACGATCGAAAGCAAAATCGATGTTCCGAGCGGAAAAAAAAATGTAGTATTGCCTTTCGTAAAGGAAATATCTCCGGGCAATTTGCCCAGCGGTAAAAAGTGACCGCCGAAATGCATATATGCGCCGACCAGAAGCAACACGGCGCCGAGGATCATCAGCATTTTACCCATGACGCGCCTCAAACAAATCGCCGTCCGACGTCTGCCGCGGCATCGCGATCCCCAGATGCGCGTACGCCGCCGCCGTCGCCACGCGACCGCGCGGTGTGCGATGCAAAAATCCGTTTTGCATCAGGTACGGTTCGTACACATCTTCGATCGTCGCCGTTTCCTCACTCACCGCGGCCGCGATGGTGTCAAGCCCGACCGGCCCGCCGCCGAACTGACGAATAATCGTCGCGAGAACCTTGCGGTCAATCGCGTCCAAACCGGCATGATCGACTTCCATCGCCGCCAGCGCCAAATCGGCAATCTCTGACGTGATGACGCCGTCCGCCTTTACCTGCGCGAAATCGCGCACGCGTTTCAGCAGGCGATTCGCGATACGCGGCGTGCCGCGCGAACGGCGGGCGATCTCCGACGCTCCTTCCGGCGCCATTTCAATCCCCAATAATTGCGCCGAGCGCGTAATGATTTTTTCAATTTCCGCGGGTTGGTAGTATTCCAAGCGATGAATGACGCCGAAACGATCGCGCAACGGCGCCGCCAACGCTCCCGCGCGCGTCGTCGCGCCCACCAGCGTGAACGGCGGCAAATCAATGCGAACCGATTTCGCGCCCGGACCTTTACCGATCAAAATATCCAACGCGAAATCTTCCAGCGCCGGATATAAAATCTCTTCCACGCTGCGGGAAAGGCGATGAATTTCATCAATAAATAGTACGTCGCCGGTTTCCAAATTCGTCAGCAACGCCGCTAAATCGCCGGGACGTTCAATCGCCGGACCGCTCGTGATCCTGAGCGGCACATCCATTTCGTTGGCGATCACGCCCGCCAGCGTCGTTTTGCCGAGCCCCGGCGGACCGTATAAAAGCACGTGATCCAAAGGTTCGCCGCGCTGCTTCGCCGCGGCGATATATACTTCCAAATTGCGCTTGAGCGTTTCCTGTCCGATATAATCGGCCAAGTGCCGCGGTCGCAACGACTGTTGCCAACCGTCGCCCGACGTTTCCTCACGCGCGATAATTCGTTCGTCTGCCATCATTATCCTCTTTCTTTACCGAGTTGCGCCAACACCGCGCGCAGCAAGCGGTCCGTTTGCGGGTACTGCGCCGCCAGCTTTTCCGCCGCGCCGCGCACTTCCTGCTCCGTATAACCGAGACCCACCAGCGCCTGCACCGTTTCCGCCACCGGTCCCGTCGCGCTTTGCGCCGTCGCGACGTCTTCCGGCCAATCCACTGACGCGCCCGACGCCGCGGGTACTTTGTCTTTCAATTCCAACACCAGACGTTCCGCCGATTTTTTACCGATGCCCGGCAACTTCATCAGCACCGCTTTATTGCGAATCCGAATCGCTTCAAAAAAAGCCTCCGGCGCGATCGCGGAAACAATGCCGATGGCGACTTTCGGTCCGACGCCCGACACCGTAATCAGCAAGGTAAATAAATCATATTCCGCTTCGCTCGCGAATCCGTACAGCGACAACGCGTCTTCACGCACCTGCAAATAGGTATACAGCGTCACCGTCTCACCGAGCCCTACCGCCTCGCGCGTGGAGGCGGGAAGGCGCAAGCGATACCCGATGCCGCCGACATCCAATAAACACCAGTCCAGCTCCAGACGCGTAATTTTTCCATGTAAATAACCGATCATTTGGGCATCCCCCAGCGTTCCGCCTGTCGTTCCTGTAATAATGTGCAAATCGCGATCGCGAGCGCGTCCGCCGCGTCATCCGGTGAAATTTTTTCACGAATGCCGAGCAAACGCATCGTCATCACAATCATTTGATGCTTGGTCGCGCGCCCGTAACCCACGATCCCCTGCTTCACCTGCAAGGGCGTGTATTCCGAAACCGGCAACCCCGCCAGTCGCGCCGCCAGCAAAATCACGCCGCGCGCTTGCGCCACCGTAATCGCCGTCGTCACATTTTTATTAAAAAACAACTCTTCCACGCCCACGCGTTCCGGCTGATATTTTTCAATCAAGTCGACAAGGCCGTGGTAGAGAGTCGTCAGACGATCGGGCATCGGCGTATGCGCCGGCGTTGTCAGCACACCGTAGTCGATGACCTGCAACCGACTGCCGTTGCGCTCCACGACGCCGAAACCGCAGATCGCCGTTCCCGGATCAATCCCTAAAACACGCATGATTTCACACCTTTATCCATATTTCTTTTATTATAGCATACCCGTTCTTTTCAAACGGTCGCGAATCGGCGCGCGCCGCCGCGTTTCACTTAAAAATAACGCGGAAAATGAAAAATGAAAAAGAGCCGTCCGCAGACGACTCTCTTTTTTATTTTCCGTGCCCTTTTTTAATTAAATACACCATGACGTCGCGCCGTCCCCACTGTATCGCCTCATCATACGACTCCATCGCGACATCAATGGTCTTGCCTCGAATCGCGCCGCCGATATCATCCGCCAACGCGTAGCCGTAGCCTTCCACATACACCAACGAGCCCAGCGGAATCAAGCTCGGATCCACCGCGACATGCCCGCGCGAAAGCAAACTGCCGCGCGCCGTGTGCGATCCCGTGCCGCCGTCTTGCGAAGAATACGCCGACGCGTGCATCGTCCATTTATGTAAATATTTTGACGGCGCGGGCGCCGGTTTCGCCGATTCGTTCCAGAAAAATTCGTCCGCGACGCCGTTCGCCGTTACGCCGTGATGCTTTTGCCAATCCTGCAACGCGCTTCGCGTCGCGCCGCCGAACGCCGCGTCGATGATCCCGACATCGTAACCGTTTTGCACTAAACGACTTTGCAAAAGTCGCACATGTTTACCCGAGTCGCCCTGCTGTAAACCGATTTTACCGGCGGAGCGAGACGATTTTTTCACCGTTTGCGCCTTGTCGCGACTGCGTTTCGCCGCGGGTTTCGCGTTTGTCGCGCGCGCCCGCATGCCTTTCACCGCGCCGCGCGAGATGGCGATATCTCGTCCGCGCGTGAGTAATGACCAGGTTTTTTCATCGATCGCGCCGATCACTTCCAAGCCGTGCTCCCGCTGAAACGTTTGCACCGCTTTGGTAAGTTGCTCTCCGTACACGCCGTCGGGCGCGCCGACCTCATACCCTTCCGCGGCGAACAATTGCTGCAAAGTGACAATATCTCCGCCCAAATTGCCGGGAGCGTACAAAATGCCGCCACCGTCGCGCGGGGCGTCCGTCTCCGCCAAGCGCGTCAATATCGTTTCATCGGCTTGACCGGTAACGGGAAGTCCCTGATCGCGTTGGTATAAGCGCAACGCTTTTTCCGTCGTCGAGCCGAACACGCCGTCGGCTTCCCGCGCGAGGTAACCTTCTTCGATCAAGGCCTCTTGCAAACTCTGCACCGCGTCTCCCGCGTCGCCTTTTTGCATCGCCCACGCCGCGGTGCTCGCGCCGCAAAGGCAAAGACAGAAAACAAGTCCTGCTATGATTCGTCTCAATTCGTCACCACCTAACTTTTACTATTTTACTATGCGCGTCAATTTTCTGTCAAAACTATGCCGGCATGATCTCTTTTTGTCCTATAGTTTCGTCTGTTGAAAATAGTAAAAAAAGGCATGACGTCAACATGCCAACGCGAACGGAGATTGACAGACGGCGCGCCATCGTGAAACGGCATGCTGTGATGTGCCGCGCCATCTTCCACGGCAATTTCGGCAACAAAAAAAGATGGCGGAAAACCGCCATCTTTTTATAATCACCAAATTAGAATTTGTAGGACAATTGTACTTTGGTGAGGTCGTCGAGGTCAGCGCCGTCTTTGGTTTCCGCGCTGAATGTGCGGAGACCTTCGAGTTTGACGTTTTCAGCAACGACTACGCCGAAACCTGCGCCCCAGGATTCGGTGTTGTTCAGGTAGCTCGAAGTACGGAGAGCACCCGTGCCGCCGAGGTAGGAACCCGGTTCCGCGTCAACATAGTCAACGAAGATGTTGAAGCTGCCCGGTTTCTTCAGGTTCAGATGACCGAAGTCAACGCGAGCGGTCCAGAATTCAGCGTCGTCACGATCTTTGTAACCGACGTTGAAGTAGTCGCCGGAGAGCGAGAAGTCTTCGTTCAGACCGAAGATCGCGCCCGCGCCCCAGATGTCATCCAAGCCGGCCGCGTCAACTTTGTCGCCGTTCGGAGCGATGTAGGTGCCGAGTACGCGGAAGTTGCTGCCGTTGTAACCCAAAGTGGCATAGGTCATTTCCGGGCTCTTCAAGTCTTTAACTTCACCCAAATTCATAGCTTTCAATGCTTGATATCTGGTCAGATCATTGACTTTTTCTTGTGCAAGAGCTACATCGTGCGTACGAACACCCAACATCATGTTGGTTTCATAAATGGCGTATTGATCACCGGATTTGACAGCTGCGTCATATTCTTTTTGCGCTGCGTCTTTTACTTCTTGAGCTGCTTTCAAGTCAGCTTTGAATCCTTTCAGCGTTTCTTCCGGATTTTTGAGGTCTTTATACTCTGCAGTTAACCGTTGGTATTCTTCAAATTGTTTAAACGTGTTCAGGTTCATTTCTTTCGCGTAGCCGTAGCCGACGGAAGCGGTTACTTCATCGGTCGCTTTGTATTGGAGACGAACGCCGTCGAAAGCGTCATCGTACCAGTAGCCGGTCGCGCCGAATGTTTCACCGTAACGGCCAGCGGTCAGGTGCAGACCATCGGTCAATTCATGGTCAATATACAAGCGGTCGAGATCCAAATCCGGATCTTCTTTGTCGCTGTCAAAACCGAAGTTGCCCGAGGTAATGCGAGCGGTTACTTTGGTCTTGTCCGCTACTTTCGCGTTAAATTGGAGGCGAGCACGCATATCGAAGTGATCCTCATCTTTTATGCCGTCGTCCGTCCAACGAACACGAGCGTCACCGGTCACTTTTACGTTGCCGACGCGGTTTTCCAAGTTGGAAACGCGTACGCCAAGGCTGTTCAGTTCGTTCGCGAATTCGTCAGCCAAACGGTTCAGTTGCGCCTGTTGTTCCGCGTTCAACTGATCCTGTTTTACCATCGCGCGAGCGACCATCTGCGCCATTTCATAGCGGGTGATGTTCTGCTGGCCTTTGAATTCTCCGTCCGGGTATCCTTCGACTACGCCTTCAGCGGCGAGTTGGGATACTGCCTGGTACGCCCAGTCGTTCGGAGTTACATCCGAGAACGGATTCGGGGCCGCGAATGCTGTCGTTGCGCCGAGGACGCAAGCAGCTGCCAATACTGTTGCCAATTTTTTGTTCATAATTGACACTCTCCTTTGCAAAATGTCGGCAAAATAATCGGAGCGTCATGGTACGAGTGACCTTGTTTCCTCTACCTTTCGCTCTTCGGTACACAGTTGCCGTGACTATATACTGAAGTCATTGTAACACCATTAAATTTAAAATGCAAATACGTAATGAAGAAATTTTATTTCATTTGTATTTTGATGAGACAGATTTTCTCATTGTCCAATGCGTTTCATTTTTCGCGCAAAAAAAGATGGCGGAAAACCGCCATCTTTTTGGATTGCTTTGTTCCGATCAGAACTTGTAGGACAATTGTACTTTCGTGAGGTCGTCGAGGTCAGCGCCGTCTTTGGTTTCCGCGCTGAACGTGCGGAGACCTTCGAGTTTGACGTTTTCAGCTACGACTACGCCGAAGCCCGCGCCCCAGGATTCGGTGTTGTTCAGGTATTTGCCCGTGCGGAGCGAACCCGTGCCGCCGAAGTACGATCCCTGTTCCGCGTCAACATAGTCAACGAAGATGTTGAAGCTGCCCGGTTTCTTCAGGTCCGCGTGACCGAAATCAACGCGAGCGTTCCAGAAGTCAGCATCGTCATGATCTTTGTAACCGACGTTGAAGTAGTCGCCGGAGAGCGAGAAGTCTTCGTTCAGACCGACAATCGCGCCCGCGCCCCAGATGTCATCCAAGCCGGCCGCGTCCACTTTGCTGCCGTTCGGAGCGATGTAGGTGCCGAGCACGCGGAAGTTGCTGCCGTTGTAGCCCAAAGTACCGTAGGTCATTTCCGGACTTTCCAGATCGTTTTCGCCATTAAACGCCTTGTCTAATGCTTCCTGAGCAAGTTCTACATCATGCGTACGAACACCCAACATCATGTTGGTTTCATAAATGGCGTATTGATCACCGGATGCGACAGCCGCGTCATATTCTTTTTGCGCCTGCGCCAACGCATTTTGCGCCGCTTTCAAATCAGCTTTCATCTCTACAACTTGCGGAGCTACGTTCAGGTTCATTTCTTTCGCGTAGCCGTAGCCGACGGAAGCGGTTACTTCATCGGTCGCTTTGTATTGGAGACGTACGCCATCGAAAGCGTCATCGTACCAGTAGCCGGTTGCGCCGAATGTTTCGCCGTAACGACCCGCGGTCAGGTGCAGACCGTCGGTCAGTTCATGGTCAAGATACAAGCGGTCGAGATCCAAGTCCGGATCTTCGTTGTCGCTGTCAAAACCGAAGTTACCCGAGGTAATGCGAGCGGTTACTTTGGTCTTGTCCGCTACTTTCGCGTTAAATTGGAGGCGAGCACGCATATCGAAGTGATCCTCATCTTTTATGCCGTCGTCCGTCCAACGAACACGAGCGTCACCGGTCACTTTTACGTTGCCGACGCGGTTTTCCAAGTTGGAAACGCGTACGCCAAGGCTGTTCAGTTCGTTCGCGAATTCGTCAGCCAAACGGTTCAGTTGCGCCTGTTGTTCCGCGTTCAACTGGTCCTGTTTGACCATCGCGCGAGCGACCATCTGCGCCATTTCATAACGGGTGATGTTCTGCTGACCTTTGAATTCTCCATCCGGGTATCCTTCGACTACGCCTTCAGCGGCGAGTTGGGATACTGCCTGGTACGCCCAGTCGTTCGGAGTTACATCCGAGAACGGATTCGGGGCCGCGAATGCTGTCGTTGCGCCGAGGACGCAAGCAGCTGCCAATACTGTTGCCAATTTTTTGTTCATCATAATTGACACTCTCCTTTGAGTTCAAAATTTCGACAGAAAGTTTTCAGAGTGTCGCGGTGCGAGTGACCTGGTTTCCTCTACCCTCAACTCTGCCAGCAGCGTCTGTCGTCTCGCTTACTGTGTTTACATCGTACCATTTGGAAAACGCGAAATCAAGCGATTTACAATGGTTTTTAGCCGTTTTGAAAACTTTTAATTCTATTCTAGTACCAATGTCAATTTCTATTTTTACGCTCATTTTTTAATATTTAGCCCGATCCGCCGCGCGGCGCAAAGAAAAAGCCTCTCGTCTCGTGACAAGATGAGAGGCTAAATTAAAATGTGTTTTAGTTTTCTTCATTCGCGGCGAGATAGGCTTTCATCAGCCAAAGGCTATCGATCGGTCGCACGATACGCGCGTCAACGTACGCCATTTTCGGCGTCAACAGCGTGTGCGCCTGATAATTTCCCGCCGGCGTAATACCTACGACCAGCGCGCCGTAAGCGATGTCATCATCGCGGAAACGATACAAGGGAAGGATGACGCTCATCGTGTTTTTGCCGGGATAATAGACGGGAATGGCGATGGCGGGATTTTGATCCACGCGGTCGCGCGCGACTTTCACATGCTCTTCCAAGCGGTCGAGCAGGCGATTTTGCCATTCTTCATGCTCGGCTACCAACGTGCCGAGTTTATAGTTTTGCTGCGCGACGCCTTCGCGGTCGCCCTGCTCTTGCAAGCGACGACGCTGCACGAGGATATTTTTCAGCGGCGATTTGGTCTCGCGGTCGCTTTCGTCAATCAATGTTTCTTCGGGCAAACGGCCCGCGTTGGCGATCACGATATGTTGAAAATCGACATCCAGCTCCGTATCGCGGCCGATCTGCTGCAAGCGCGGATCGAGCGCGTAGTCCGCTTTCTCCGGAAACTCGATGAATTTCTCGCTGAGGATTTTACCGTCGCCCGTGCCGCGAATGCAGAACGCGCGATAGACCCATTCCTGACGGTAACCGGGTTCACGCGCGAATAAGGCGTAGATCTCGTTATCCCGATTGTCGACAAGACCGGTGTTAAAAGCGGCGTATTGGTTATCCAGGGAGTAAACGATTTTTTGCTCGGTTTGCAAACGATAGAAAGTATAGTTTATATAGCTCGCCAAGCTGGCATTGTGAGTGTCGTTCGAAAAATACCATGGCTCGCTCTTCATCATCTTATATAAGTCGTTATAAAACTCAACTTCCGCGCCGAGCCAGGCGAATTGCCGCAACGCGACGTTCGGACCGACCTCTTCACCGCCGGCGGTATGGCCCGCGATTTCCGGCGGCAACGCGTCGACAATGCGATGCGCCGTTTTCACCGAGTTGTTTTTCGCTATTTTCTTCGCCGCTCCGTTACCTTCCGCCGCTTGCACGGTGTTATTTTGCCGCACCGATGGTGTTTCTGTCGGGCGGTTGACCTTCGCCGGTTTGTCCGGCGGGACTTGAATGACACGTTGCGTGGTGGGCGTCAACGTTTTGGCGAGTTTGCCGTTTTTCGAGCGTACGAGTTTGCGCCGTTCCTTTTTGACTTCGCCTGTCGCCGCCGGTTCCATTTCCTTAATTTCGCTTAAATACCAAATCCACTGCGGATTTTTCGCGCGATAGGAGTCGGCGTTGGGAACGTAACGAACCGCGACCGTCTTGCCGGTGACGCTGGGACGATTCAGCAGGTACGCGACTTCCTCATCCTTCCGTTCCGTGAGGGTGCCGTTTTTGCGAGCGCTGAGGTAACTTTCTTCGAGTAAATTATAATAGTCTATTTTTTCGTTACCGTAGAGCTTGCGCAAACGATTCCAACTGGTGGAGGGAACACAGGCTTTGTTTTTAATTCCTGCCACAGGACACCTCCTTATCTGTGTATACCCGTTTATTATAGCATACGGGCCGCGGTTTTTACTAAGCATGCGATATCGCGCGACCGTCGCCGAAAAATAATGACGTGACAAAAAAAGCGTCGATCGACGCTCTTTTTATGCCAAGACCATGCTGTCACTGAACGAGGCCGCGGTTTCTTCAAATTGTTCCAATACGTCGGTGACGGTAAGGCTCTCTTTCTCCGCGCCTTTCACGTCCCAAATAATGCGTCCCTGATGCATCATGATCAGGCGATTGCCCAGCCGCAAGGCGTCGCGCATATTGTGGGTGATCATCAGCGTGGTGAGTTGATGCTCCCGCACGATGCGGTCGGTGAGCGCCAATACTTTCGCCGCCGTTTTCGGATCCAACGCGGCGGTCGGTTCATCCAAAAGCAAGAGTTTCGGTCGTTGCAAGGTCGCCATCAATAAGGTAATAGCCTGGCGTTGTCCGCCCGATAAAAGTTCCATGCGCGTGAACAGACGATCTTCCAAGCCTAAGCCCAGCGTCGCCAAAAGTTCGCGATAATGCTCCCGCTTGTCATTGCTGAACGCCCAGCGCAGAGACAGCGGCAAGCCTCGTTTCGCCGCGAGTATCAAATTTTCTTCCACCATCATGCCGCCCGCCGTGCCCTGCAACGGGTCTTGAAACACGCGGCCGATGTAGCGCGCGCGCCGGTGTTCCGAACAGGCGGTCACATCGCGACCGTCAATGATGATTTGTCCGGCATCGACAGGAAACACGCCGGCGATCGCGTTCAAAAGCGTCGATTTGCCCGCGCCGTTGCCGCCGATCATCGTGCAGAAGTCGCCGGGTTCTAAATGCAAATCGCAGCCGTCTAACGCGACTTTCGCATTGACCGAGCCGGGGAAAAATGTTTTTTTGAGGTTCGTCACATGAAGCATCAGACACCTCGCTTCCCGGCCGACCATTGTTTTTGTACCAACGGCAAGGCCAACGCCAACGCCACCAAAACAGCGGTAAACAGTTTCAAATCGTTCGGCGGCATGCCCATGTACAAGACGACCGCGATCACGATGCGATACATAATCGAACCCAAAACAACGGAGCAAAGACTGTTTTTAAAACTGGACCGACCGAAGAGCACTTCACCGATGATGACGGCCGCCAGACCGATCACGATGGTGCCGATGCCCATGCCGACGTCGGCGAAGCCCTGACTCTGCGCGACGAAAGCGCCGCAGAGCGCGACCAACGCGTTGCTCAATAACATACCCAACACAATCATGCCATCCGTATTGACGCCGAGCGCGCGAATCATGCGCGGATTATTGCCCGTCGCGCGAATCGCCGTGCCGAGTTCGGTGCCGAAAAACCAATACAACAGCAAGCCGAAACCGCCCGCCAACGCGAGTCCGGTCAGAAAGGGCGTCCACATCGGCGGTGCGAAGCTGCCGTTCAAGTCAGTAAACACCGTGCGCGCGCGCAATAAAGAAATATTCGCTTTCCCCATGACATGCAAATTCACGGAGTAAAGCGCGATCATCGTTAAAATACCGGCCAAGAGCGCGGGGATTTTCAGTTTCGTATGCAAGAGCGCGGTGACCGTGCCCGCCGCGGCGCCCGCCGCGAGTGACAAGAGCAGCGCCGTCCAGGGAGAGCCGCCGCCCGCGATCCACATCGCCGCGACCGCCGCGCCGAGAGGAAACGTTCCCTCCACGGAAAGGTCGGCGATGTCCAATACCCGAAATGTCAAAAATACGCCGAGCGCCAGGAGCGACCAAATCAACCCCTGCGCCAAAGTGGCTATGAGTAAACTCAACTTCGTTCTCCTTCCCGCGTTCCTATACTTCCGTGAAACCGATATCCGTCGGCACGGTAATGCCCAATAATTCCGCCTGCGCGCGGTTCAGCACGGGAACGAGTTCCGTTTGCGTTTCAATCGCCATGCTTTCCGGTTTCGCTTCGCCCTTGAGAATCTGCGCGCCCATCATGCCCGCCCGTAAGCCGAGCTTGTAGTAATCTACGGAAACCGACGCCAGCGCGCCGTTTTTCACGTGCGCGATCTCGGCGCCGTAAACGGGAATGTTTTTTTCATTCGTCACCGCGATCAACGCCGGTAACGCGGACGCGACCACATTATCCGTCGGCACGTATACCGCGTCGACTTCGCCCGTCATTTGGTACGCGGTCTGCGGGATGTCGTTCACCGACGCCACCGTAAATTTTTTCACGGTCATGCCCAGCGCTTGCGCCGCCGGCTCTAATGCCTGCACCTGCAATTCGGAGTTGACCTCGCCCGCGTTATAGATGACGCCCAATGTTTTAACCTGCGGCGTCAATTTCCGCATCAGATCTAATTGCGCTTTCAAGTCAGTGCGGTCGCTGGTGCCGGTCACATTCGTTTGCGGTCGCGACTCGTCTTTGACAAGTCCCGCCGCCGCGAAATCTGTCACCGCCGTCGCCACCACCGGTATTTCATTTGTGGCGTTCGCTACCGCTTGCGCCGCCGGCGTGGCCACCGCGTAAATTAATTGTTTTTTGCTAAATAAAAAATGCCGCACAATCGTATCCAAGTTAGACTGATCGCCTTGAGCGTTTTGGCTCTCCAGCGTATAGTCAGTGCCCTCTTTCAGCCCCGCCTGCGTCATGCCGTCAGCAATGCCGCGAGCCGCTTCATCGAGCGCCGGATGCTGCACAATCTGCACCAATCCGACCGAATACGGTGTACCGCTTTGTTTATGTTCGACGGTCGCTCCACATCCTGCGAGCGCGCCGCACAATACTATGCCTGCCAATCCTACCCATGCTGCCTTTTTGAGACGGTTTTTTCCCATCATTCTCATCCTTCCCTGCTACTCTGCTACGAATACTGCCATTTTCCCATTCTACCATGCTACCATCCTGCTTATGCTGCCATGCGCTATCTGTCAAAAGATAGTTGAACAAATTGTACAAGAAATAATGAAAAAAGTCCAGCATTTAATAGCGTGTTTTCCGCAAAAATTCGTTCACGAAAGTTTGTCCAAATAAAAAAAGAACCCGCGAAGGGGTTCTTTAATCGTTGATGCGGTAAATCGTTTTCGCGTTGCGAGAAGTGATTTCGATCATTTCTTCGACCGGCATATCATGCAAACGGGCGAGTTCTTCCGCGACGTAGTACACGCGCGTCGGATCGTTGCGCCGACCGCGGAAGGGCGGCGGCGTGAGATAGGGACTGTCCGTTTCGATCAACAGACGATCGAGCGGCAGACGTCGCGCCACATCTTTTAATTTCGTGCTTTTCGGGAACACCACGGTACCTGAAAAGGAAATGTAAAAGCCCAGTTTCAATAATTCGGCGGCCATTTCATAACTGCCGCTGTAACAGTGCAAAATGCCGCGCAGACGAGGATGCGCCTCTTCCTGCAAAATCCGCAGGGTGTCGCCGTGCGCGTCGCGATCGTGAATGATGATCGGCAAGTCCAGCTCGATTCCCAATTTCACAAAGCGGCGAAAAACCTCCTGCTGAATGTCCCGCGGACTGTTGTCGTAGTAGTAATCGAGACCGATCTCACCGATGGCGACTACTTTTTTCTCCGTTTGCGCCCATGTTTTGATTTGCGCGAAATCTTCTTCCGTCATCGCCGCGGCCAAGTGCGGATGCACGCCCACCGCGCAGTAAAACGCGGGGTATTGTTCCGCCAGCGCCAACGCTTGCGCGCCGGTTTTCCTGTCTTCGGCAGGAATGACCACATGCTCGACCGTTTTCAATACGTCGGCGATCATTTCCTCGCGATCGTACTGAAATTTGTCATCGTAAAGATGGGCATGCGTATCGAACAGCATTTTATTTCACCCGACTCCCGGCCGGCAGATCCGGCAGGAACGGAACATGCAACGCGCCGTCTTTCGAACCGGCCAAAATCATGCCCTGCGACAATACGCCGCGCAATTTGACCGGTTTCAAATTGGTCACCACAATCACATGTTTGCCGACCAGTTCTTCCGGTTGATAATGCTGCGCGATACCGCTCACGATGCTGCGTTCTTCATCGCCCAAGGTCACCGTCAAATGCAATAATTTATCCGCTTTTTCTACCTTTTCACAAGCGAGCACTTCCGCGACGCGCAAATCCAATTTCGCGAAATCGTCAATCGTGATCTGCGGTTTTTCGTCCGCAGCTTCCTGCTTGCCGTCTTTGGCGGCAGTTTCCGGCTGCGTTTTCGCCGCCGCTTCCGTCGGTTTCGTTTCTTCCGTCAATTTCTTCTCCTCCGTAACAGTGTCTAATTCATGGCGCGGGAATAAGGGTTGCGTTTTATGCACGGTTGTGCCGCTCGGATAGGTTTCCGGCGCCGCTCCGTCAAGACGCGCCGCGGCGAAATCCGCCAAGCCCAATTGCGCCCACATGTTTTCCGCCGCCTGCGGAATCAGCGGCGCTACCAAGATGGCGACCGTGCGCAGACCGTCGACAAGGTGGTAAAGAACGCTGTCCAAGTCGGCCGGCGCCGTTCCTTTACTTAATTTCCAAGGTTCTGTCGTATCGATATATTTATTTAACGCGCGGACATATACCCAAACCGCCTTGAAGGCGTCATTCATCGCGAGCTTATCCATGTCCCGCGTATAGCTTGCGACCGTTTCTTGCGCCAGTTTCGTCAACGCCGCGTTGGCGTCAGCGACTACGGCGCCGAGCGGCGCGTCCGTCGCCGTGACAACGCCGTCACGATATTTTTCGACCATTGTCAGCGTACGGTGCAAGAGGTTGCCGAGGTCATTCGCCAAATCCGAATTCGTTTTTTTGATCAAACGTCCGCGGCTGAAATTACCGTCCTGACCGAGCGAAATATCGGTGGCGAGGAAGTAGCGAATCGCGTCCGCTCCGAATTCGTCCAGCAACGGCATCGGATCGACAACGTTGCCGATGCTTTTGCTCATCTTCACGCCGTCGACGATCAGCCAGCCGTGGCCGTACACTTTTTTCGGCAAGGGCAGGCCGAGGCTCATCAGCATGATCGGCCAGATAATGGCGTGGAAACGCACGATTTCTTTACCAACCAGGTGCAGATCCGCCGGCCAGTAATGCTCGAATTTTTCCGGCGCGTCGAGGTAGCCGATACCGGTCAAATAGTTGACGAGCGCGTCAAACCATACGTAAACCACATGTTTATCGTCAAAGGGTACGGGAATGCCCCAATCGAAACTCGAACGCGACACGCTCAAATCTTCCAGGCCGCTTTTCACGAATTCAATCATTTCATTGCGGCGCGACGCCGGCTGAATGAAATCCGGATTTTCTTCGATGAATTGCAACCAGCGATCGGCGTAATTACTCATCCGGAAGAAATAGCTTTCCTCCTTGACGAGTTCGACAGGTCGGCCGCAATCGGGACAGGTATGGTCCGGGCCCAATTTATTTTCCGGCCAAAACGTTTCGTCGGGCGTGCAATACCAGCCTTCGTACTGCGATTTATAAATATCGCCTTTGTCGTAGGCTTTTTGGAACAGTGCCTGCACCACTTCCGCATGGCGTTTTTCTGTCGTGCGGACAAAATCATCATTGGTAATATTCAGTTTTTTCCACAGCTTTTGAAAACCGGCCACGATATGATCGACGTAGGCTTGCGGCGTGACGCCCGCTTCTTCGGCTTTGCGTTGAATTTTTTGACCGTGTTCATCCGAACCCGTCAGGAAAAACACGTCTTCGCCTTTCAAGCGGTGGTACCGCGCCAAGACATCGGCGAGCGTTGTGCAGTAGGTGTGACCGATATGCAATTGCGCGCTCGGATAGTAAATCGGCGTCGTTATATAAAAAGTCGGTTTCTTATGGGCTTGTTCCATTAATGAGCCTCTTTCTGTAAAGATAAACAATGAGAATATACTTCACGGCGGGAAACGCCCGCCTGCTCCGCGACGGCTTTACACGCCGCACTGTATTTTATACCTTGCGCCACCAATTCGGCAACGGCTCGGGGCCATGATTCTTTCGCCAACACTTCGGTTTCCACAGGCTTCGCGCCGGCGATCATGATGACGAATTCGCCGCGCGGCGCTTTCATATCCGCGTGCTCTCTGAGTTGCGCCAGCGACCCGCGATAAAAGGTTTCGAATTTTTTCGTAAGTTCGCGCGCGATGACCGCCGAACGATCGCCCAACATCCCTTGCAAGACGGCGAGCGTTTCTCCCAACCGATGCGGCGCTTCATAAAAGAGCAAAGTGGCGGGTTCGTCCGTAAGCGTCGCCAACAGCGCCTCGCGTTTCGCTTTCGTGCGCGGCAAAAAGCCGATGAAGCGAAATGTTTTCGTATCTAAGCCGGAGGCGATCAAGGCCGTCAACGCGGCATTCGCGCCGGGCAACGGCACGATCGTAATACCAGCCGCCACCGCCCGCTCCACCAAATCGCTACCCGGATCGGCGATCGCCGGCATGCCGGCGTCACTTACCTGCGCGATATCTTCGCCCGCCAACAGACGCTCGATCAATTTCGGACCGGCGGTGTCTTTATTGTGCTCATGGTAGGAAAAAAGCGGCGTCGCAATTTCATAATGACGGCATAAAAGTCGGGTATGACGAGTGTCTTCGCACGCGATCAGCGCCACGTCCCGCAAGGTCGCGACAGCGCGATACGTCATATCCTGCAAGTTGCCGATGGGTGTCGGCACTAAATATAATGTACCTTTCAATCGGCAACTTCCTTTCCGTATAAACGCAAAATATCCGGCGTATAGTCGCCGTGATCATCATGCACAAAAAGCGGCGGCAAAACGCTACAGTCGGATCGGCCGTTCATGCGCGCCTCCAGCAGCACCAACTTCGCCGGCAAGCCCTGCCGACTGTGCACAAATTGCAAGCGCTTGACGGCAAGTTTCGCCGCTTCCAAGGCCGCGCACCATTCCGCCGCTCGATCGGCGCGCTGCACGAGCGCGAACCGTCCGCCGTAACGCAGTAAGTACGCGGCCGCCGCGATGACATCCTGTTTCGTAGCCGTCGTTTCATGTCGCGCCGCGGCCACGCCCGTCAATTGCGAGCGATCGCCGCCCCCGAGCGCGCGATACGGCGGATTGCAAATGACAAGATCGGCACTGTTGGCGGGAAATAATTCCCGATGACGGCGATAATCCGCTTCGCGCACTTTAATTTGCGCCGCGCGGTCGTTCCCCGCCACATTGCGGCGGGCGATATCCGCCAGCACCGGATTTAACTCCACCGCAGTAATGTCCCTTGCGCCGCGGCTCGTGAGCAAGAGCGCGAGCACCCCCGTGCCCGTGCCCAGATCCCAAACGCGATCCGCCTTTTTGAGGCTCGCGAATTGCGCCAAAAGCACGGAGTCCAGCGAAAAACAAAATTCATCCGGACGCTGGATAATCTTCATGTCGTCACGAATTAAATCGTCCAGCCGTTCGCCCGAACGCAGTATAAAATCGGTGCTAGCCACGAACCTCTCGCACCTCGTCCCAACGCCACTCAGCCCGACGCTGATTCTCCATCTGCACGCTGACCGTTCGTTTGTTCGCGTTGACCCGTTGCACTTTCCCGCGGCCTTCCGGCGTGTCGACATTCTTACCGACGCGCGGCGCCGCCGACTGTTTTTGTTTCTTATGCGGACAACTGCAGGTCTTGCACAGTTCGCCGCCTTTTTTATACATGTCGTTTTCGTAGCGCAAACAGCACATCAGGCGGCCGCACGCGCCGGACACTTTCGTCGGATTGAGCGAGAGTCCTTGATTTTTCGCCATGCGAATGGACACCGAAGAAAATTCTCCGAGCCATGACGCGCAGCAATATTCCCGACCGCAAGGTCCGATACCGTTCAACTCTTTCGCCTCATCGCGCACGCCGACTTGTCGCAGCTCGATGCGCGTATGGAAAACAGACGCCAAATCGCGTACCAATTCGCGGAAATCGACGCGCCCGTCAGCGGTGAAAAAGAAAACGATTTTATTCATATCGAACGCGTATTCGACATTGATCAGCTTCATCGGCAAGCCGTGACGCTTGATTTTCTCTTTGCAGATGACAAACGCGCGCGCCTGCCGTTCTTTATTTTGTTGTACCTGCTTCAAATCCTGCGGGGTCGCTAAACGCAGTACCGGTTTCAACGGCGCGGCGATCTCTTCCTCCCGCACGTCGCGCGGACCGATGACAATGCGTCCGTATTCTTTTCCCCAGGCCGTTTCGACAATAATTTCGTCATCGGGAACTACACTCAGTTTCCGCGGATCAAAATAATAGATTTTGCCGGCCTGCTTAAAACGTACTCCTACTACGGTTGGCATGGCGGCTCCTTTCTGCCAATGTATTCAGTTCCAAGATCACCATATCGCCGATCAGCTTGGTCGCCATATATAATTCGTTGGCGCGCAACGCCTCGCGCAAGATCGGCGTGACCTCTAAAATCGTTGTCGCATCCCAATCGGCGGTTATTTTTCGCAGCCGATTTTCGGCAAAAGGTAAACGTAAAAGCGTTGCATCATTCGTCGTAATGAGGATCGCCAAATCATGCGCGACCCATTCCAACCAATGAATGTATATGCTCAATTCCGCGCGCTCGTGCGCCTGCCATAACGCGCTCAAATCGAGGTACGGCGTAGCGCTTGCGCCGAGTGTTTCAAAAAACGTGAGCGCCGCATCGGCGCTTGCTTTCAAATCGCCCTGCAACAGCGCGACGGCCAGACCCGGATTCCCTTCCGAGACGGCGAAAAGCATGCGCGCCTCTTTGGCGGAACGTTGCTTCGTCGCGAGCCACGCCGCGAATGTCCGCGCATCGTACGCGGTAAAAGCGTAGCGAACGACGCGCGAACGAATGGTCGGTAAAAGTCCGGCATCACTTTGGGCAAGCAAAATAAAATACGTGTTTTCCGGCGGCTCTTCCAAAGTTTTCAAAAGCGCATTCGCCGCCGTGACGTTCAAACGGTCCACGGCTTGTAAAATCACTACTCGCGCGCCCGTATGCGTGCGGCTGAGCGCCTTTTCCACCGCGCGAATCTGGCTGATTTTAATTTCGCTTCCCTGCGGGGAAACGCGAAAGAAATCGGCTTCATCCGCGAGATAAAAGGTGTCTTTCGGTAATTCATCCGCCGGCGTCACGCGCAGTTCGCGTCCCAATATCCGCTCCGCCAATTGCCACGCGGTCGCCGCTTTGCCCAGTCCCGCCGCACCGACGAACAGCAACGCGTGCGGCAGTCTGCCGCTTTGCCGCTCCGTTTGCAATCGGGACCAAATCGCAGGATGCGCCGGTATTTCAGTGCTCATAATCTCTCCCCGCGACACGCTTACGCATCAATCATAATTAATAAATTATATTATAACATATCTTTTTTGACTTCTTCAGGGCCCCGACGCCGCCGCACGTTGCGGCAAGCGGAAAACCGTGACCGTTATCGCTCTACGCTTTTTTCATAATAAACGAGATCTCACTCATCATAAAAGAGGGAAGATGTTTCCGATCTTCCCTCTTTTGCTTTACCTTATTGCGTTGCCGTCAATCCGTTTACTTTCATTCGTCATTTCCGTTTTCGCGAGTATTTTGACGAAGGGTGTCAATGCGGCGCTGTCATAAGACCGTTCAGTTTTGCAACAGGAAATCGCTCTCGACCGGAATTTGCTCTTTGCCGACGAGGTAATCCGCTAATTTGGTAAAGATGGTGTATCCGCCCGAACGAAAAGCCACGCTTTCCCACGTGAGCAGTTCTTCTTTATCAACGTCCCACCACTGCTCGGTGAGCGCCATGCCGTAATTGCGATTGGTGCTTTCCCGTTCGGGATAAATCGCAAGCGGCAACCACAGTAAATATTTGGCGCCTCGCGCGCGAGCCGTCGCCAATGCGTCGGACAGTTCCATTTCGCGGTAATCGCGCGTGATGCGTTGCGTTTCCGGTAAGGCCGCCGCATAAATGGCGGTGTTGCGATACGCTTGGATGATGCGCGGCGCAAGTCCCATGTCCGTTGCCAACGCGGGCGCGGCGACATAGATGTCGACCGGTCCCGATGTCGGCAGGTTCGCGGAAAAGGTCCACGCCGCCTGGTAAAATGCCTCGTCCAAGAAACCGATCATCGTGTGCGGTATACCTTGTGACGGCGTGTGCAAACTCCAAGTGATCGAGTTGGGATTACTATGATAGCGATAATTCACCAAACGAAACAGACGCGGAATCAAATCCGCTTCCATGCGAAAATTGACCGCGGGATATTGCCCGATCGCGCGACTGCCGAAAGAGTTGACAAAATCCGGCGCGGCAAACGTAATAACCCGCATTTGCGCTAGATTTCCCGCTTCTTCGCTTACTTTCTGCAAACCTATCAAAGTGGCCACTCCGCCGCCGAGACTGTGTCCGGTGAAAATAACGCGACCGCCATCATTCGTACTAGCCACGGCTTCTCTGATTTGCGGTGCGGCCGACAAGCGTTGCGCGGCTTCCCAATATCCCTGATGCACGAAAATTTCAGGATATTGCGGAATCGGGATCATGTCGTCACGCAGATTGGCTTTCAGATCGACTTTTTGCTCCGTTCCGGAAATGGCCACTACGTAGTAGGGATGACCTTTAATCTCTTGCGACGCAATAATGAAGCGTTCATGACCGGTGTCACCGGGGGTGACTTGCCAGCCGGTTTTTTGCAATGTGGAAACGGGCAGACCGCTCCACTCCGATTGGTACGCCGCCAATGACGCGTAGGCCGCCAGCAACACCTCATTGCTGTTGACCCCCGCTTTGCTCATCATTTCCGCGCTACGCGAATTCGGCGCCACGATGGAAACTTCATCCGCGGGAAAAGGCGAAAGCATCACCGCGTCATGGGCCCATGCCTGCGGCCCGATCCCGAGTAACAAAACAACTGCTAAAACGTATGCATGCATTCTTCCCATCGCGTCTGCACCTCTTCCCATTCACTTTGCCGCGCCAACCATGCTTGCGCCGTATGAATCGCGTCCGCGGTCGCGTTCCCCAACGGCAGTTGTCCCAAGAGCGCCGGCGTTAAATAACGGAAATCTCCGGCCAAAAGGGAAGCGAGTTGCGCTCTTACCCGATCGGTTTGAAGCGTCATCCACAACCACGCGGCGTGTTCCATGCGACGCGGGCGCATGACAAAAGCGCGGCCCGCCAGATATTTACCGGCATGTTTCGCGGTGATGATCCCGACGCGGTACCCGTCTTGCGTAGCGGCGATGACGACATCACCGGACGCGAGCGGTCCCGCGACTTCACGCGGCGCCGATTCTTTCTGCGCCGCCAGCGGCCACGGTCCGTCGTTGAGCGCCGCCGTCAACGCCACGCCCTCTGTCGGTGCCGATTGCATCGGCAAGGGATCGGCATAGTGTTGCAATGTGGTTTCCTCTTGCGTCGTTTGCCAAGCCCGCCACGTTTCCGGCAAATAAATTTCCTTTTCCCATTGCCCGTCACTGAAACGCGCCATGCCGTAACGTTTTTTCTGCGCAGGATCCGGATGACCCGTCCAATACAGTTTTTCATCATCGGCTCCGCAAAGGTACCACGCGCCCGTCGGCAGTTGCTCTCGATCACGAACGCCGTCAAATAAAAGCCACGCGTCGATGCGCGCTGCGGGACAGATTTGCGTCAACGGTTGCAATTCTTCCGCCGTGGCCGCATCCGAACCTAAAAAGATATAGTCGAAATCGTCCTTCGGAAGTGTTTCGAGCGTCGTCCATGCGTAGTAGGGGTACAACAACTGCAACTCCGCAGCAGCTTTCTCGTCGGCGGCGGTGGCGACAATTTTCGGCGCGCGCTGAAAAATCGTTTTCGCCGCGACCGCGTCACCCAAGTATCCGTCCGCATGCACCAAGAGGACATGCTCGGACTGATTCGCCTCTTCCCATACCGTCGTCAATGCCGGCCCGTAGCTTTTTTCCCGATAGGGACTGAAAAGCAGCGGCGGCGTTGCCATCGCCATGCCATAGACTTCCGGGTACTGTTCGGGGTCCGCCGGATACGATCCGAATTTCTCGATCGTAAAAGAATGCAGCGCCGCGATGATCGTTTCCCCCGTCACGCCGTACTCACGATGATCGGCGCGTTGAAATAACACCTGATCAATTTCCCGCGCCCGCAATATTTCCGTATATATTTGCGATTCCGCGATGCCCAGCGCGCGAAAACGCTCTACCCATTCGTGTCGTTGCATAACACCCTCGCTTTCTCGGCTTCCGTTTGTGATTATTATTGTACGGAAGCGCCGGTAAGCTGTCAAAGCACAAAAAAAGGCCCGAAGGCCTTTTTACGCTACGTAAATTACATAATCTGAATGCCGCGGAATTGGAATTCCGGCGACAGCATGATGACGACCGAGTTGCCGGCAAACATGTCGCCGACATCATAGTAAATCAAAATGCCCTCGTTCTTTTGCGCATACACGGCCGCGACGTTTTGGAGTTGCGGCAGTATTTCTTCCACGGTCGCCGGCTCTTCATTGACCTCCAGCCAATGCGCATTTTTAAGGCTCACGATAGCGGGAGCAATGTCATCGATATGCGAACGATTGGCCACCAGCCAATTCCAAATCTCGTCCGCATACGCCTGCGCAGCGTCCGCCTCCGCTTCGGTAAACGGTTCCACTGTCAGGAGAACAGGTCGCCCCGCCAACACTTTTTCCGTGATAAAGCCCGGCTCTACATACGACCAATTCATGCATCATCCCCCCTTATCCGTTATTATACCGAATCGGCGGGTTCTTGTCGAACACCAATCGGGCAAACATGGCGCAGCGGACAGCTTGCGCATAACGGACGACGCGCTTTACAGATAAGCCGTCCGTGCCAAATGAGCCAATGGTGCGCTTGCGACCATTTTTCGCGGGGTATATTGCGCTCCAGTTTGCGTTCGACGATGGTCACGTCTTTGCCCCGCGCGAGCCCTAACCGATTGGCGACGCGAAAAACATGCGTATCGACGGCAATCGCCGGCTCGTCATAAAGAACGCTCACCAGCACATTCGCCGTTTTTTGACCGACGCCCGGAAGCGTCATGAGTTCTTTCTTTGTCCGCGGAACTTCCCCGTGATACTCTTCCAACAGTCGCGTGCAGGTGGCTAACAGATGCTGCGCCTTGCTGCGAAAAAGACCGCAATCGCGAATTTCTTCTTCCAGTTCCGCCTGTGTGAGTCGGCCCATCTTCGCCGGCGTGTTGAGCCGCGGAAAAATCCGCGCGGTAATTTTATTCACACGCTCGTCGGTGCACTGCGCGGATAAAACGACAGCGACCAACAGTTCAAAGGGCGAGTTGTAGTGAAGCGCCGTCTTACGATCTTTATACGTCGCTTCCAAAATCGCCAACTGCTCTTCGCGAATCGCTTTGGTAACTCGCATCTTACGCCTTATGCAGCAGGTAATCGTGCGCTGCCAGCGCGGCTTTCGCTCCGTCAGCGGCCGCGATCACGATTTGGCGATGCGGATAATCCGTGTTGTCGCCGGCGGCAAAAAGCCCCGGCAAATTGGTCGATGTGTCACGTTCCACTTTCACTTCGCGATTGTCGCTCAATTCCAGCTCCTGCGGCACGAAACCGTTATTCGGTTCGCCGCCGATTTCGACAAAAACGCCGTCCAACGGCAATTCCACAACTTCGTCGGTATCCGTATTTTTCAACTTCAAAGCGGATACTTTTTTATCGCCGATGAATTCCAAGGGAATATAGTGATGCCATTCTTTGACTTTACCCGTGGCCTGCATTTTGGAAATCAAAAGTTCCGTCGCGCGCAAACGGCTGCGAATCAAAATATGCACTTCGGAGGCGATCCGCGCCATTTCGATCGCCGCCTCCACGGCGCTGTCCCCGCCGCCGACAATCGCGATGCGTTTGTTGCGATAAAAAGGACCGTCACAGGTCGCGCAGTAGCTTACGCCGCGCGCGGTCAAGGCCTCTTCGCCCGGAATGCCGAGCGTGCGACTGCGTTGACCCGTGGCGATAATGGCGGATTGGCCGCGATAGGTTTCACCATCGGAAGTAACGGCGCTGTAATTACCGTCTTCATCGCGCGTCAATTGATCCACGCGCCCCGTGATCCAGTCAATCGGATATTTTTTCGCGTGATCCGTCATTTTTTGAATCAGCTCATAGGCCTCGACATCCGGAAAGCCGAGGTAGTTGTCGATGTCTTTGGTTTGCGTCATCTGACCGCCGATCAGTTCCGCGATCACGCCGACTTTCAATTCTTTACGCGCCGCGTACATCGCCGCGTTCAAACCGGCCGGACCGCCGCCGACAATTAATACGTCGTACATCATAAAACCTCCCTGATAAGTTTTATTTATATCGAATATTTTCGTTTCTTCTTTATTATACTCATTCTCGTTTATTCGAGCAAGTCCCCGCACCAAAAAAGCATGCCTTGCGGCATGCTTTTCAGCGTGACTTATTTTTTCGCGGCGGCGAATAATTCGTTGACAAATTTCCAGTTGATTACTTTGAAGAAATTATCGACATAATCCGCGCGTTTATTTTGGTATTTCAGATAGTACGCGTGTTCCCAAACGTCGATGCCGAGCAAAGGTTTCTGGCCGTCCGCCAGCGGGTTATCCTGGTTCGGTGTGGACACTACCGCGAGTTTCTCGCCGTTCCAAACCAACCATGCCCAGCCGCTGCCGAAACGTCCGGTCGCCGCGGCGCCGAATTCTTTTTTGAACGCGTCGAACGAACCGAAATCTTTTTCGATTTGTTCTTGAATCGCGCCTTCCAGCTTGCTGTCTTTGACCGGCGCCATCATCTGCCAGAAAAGGCTGTGATTGTAGTGACCGCCGCCGTTGTTGCGGATAGCCTGACGAACTGCTTCGGGCGCTTTTTCCCAATCGGCGACAATCTCTTCGATGTCTTTAGCCGCCCATTCGGGTGCTTTTTCCAACGCTTTGTTCAAGTTGTTCACATACGTATCATGATGTTTGTCATGATGGAATTGCATGGTTTCCTTGTCAATCACCGGTTCGAGCGCATCATATGCGTAAGGTAATTCAGGTAATGTAAATGCCATTATGGTTAGCTCCTTTCACAACTACTGCGAATAGTAAGTGTTACACCTACATTATAACCTGAAAACGGCAAATTGACTACTAATTTTTTCGATATAGTTTTTTTCTCACCTGCCAACTTTTCTTTTACTTCATGCGTAACGCAATTTTTTGCAACACCTCACCGGGAGCATTTTCCGTATCAAGATGCAAAATAAGTTCCGCGATTTCAGCCGCCGCTTTCGCGCCGATCACCGGAGCGGCAAGGTTGTCATATTTCGCGCGAATTTCTTCAATCGTCATGGTGTTGGCGGGGTCCCCTTTCGGATATTCAACGAGCTTTGCAAGAGTCTCCTCGTTCGTTTTGACAATGCGTACGCGGGATGCCAGCTTAGTCGGATCGTCCGCTTTGATTTGTTCGATTTCCGCCGAACGCTCCACTTTGATTTTTTTCATCACGTCGCGAATAGCGGTATCTTCGATCCCTTGCGGCGTGAAATGTTCGATGCCCACTTCACCGTAGACTAATGCGCAAGCCAGGCAGTATTGAATGCTGAATTTGCAACCGTACGGTGTTTGCGGCGACGCATTATTGATCAGGCTGTCCGTAATATCATTGACTTCCACGGTAATTTCCTGCATCTCTCCCAAATCGCATTCCTCGCGTAAGGCAGTGCCCGCGAAAATGGCGGCGTGCGCGTGCTTACAGCAGGCATACGGTTTGAACGAGTTCTCGTCAATTTTGAATGTGCCGTTGCCGAGGCCATCGGTCAATTTACTCCAATGCGGATCGGGGGAAAGCGCTCTGCAAAATCCCTTTTCGCCTTCCAAAATATGCGTGGCGCCGGTAAAACCGCGGGCGGAAATATAGGCGGATAAAACGCCCGCGTAAGAGGCCTTGCCCGCGTGAATCGGTTTGCTCATCGCGCCTTCCGCCACAAATTCCCAAAGCCCCGCCGCCTGCGTGCCGGCAGTGCCGAGGTTGTGCAGCATTTGTCGGTCATTTAAACCAAGCGCGCGGCCTGCCGAGGCCGCCGCTCCGAAAATCCCCGCGGTGCCCGTCGTGTGCCAGAAATAGTACGATTCCGGAATGATCGTTTCCCCGACGCGGGCGCCGACTTCGTAACCCGCCACTACCGCGGTGATGAGATCCCGACCGCTTTTGTGCTCGGCTTCCGTCACCGCCAACGCCGGCGGCACGACGACCGTCGCCAAGTGAATAATAGAGGCGTTATGCAAATCGTCAAAGTCAAGCGAGTGCGAGGCCGCTCCGTTTAAGAACGCCGCATCCCAGGCGGCGGTACGCAGCAACGGCGAAGTCAGCACCGTCGCCTGATCTGCGCCGATATTTTGCCCCAAGACCGCGCGTAAAATTTGAATCAGCGTTTCCTGCGAGCCGCGAATGCAGACGCCCGCCCAATCCAAGATGCATTTTTTCGCATTCTGCACGGTCTCTTCCGCTAAGTCTTTGTATTGCAACCCGGCCGCGTAACCTGCAAGCTGTTTGGTCAAGTCCATGCTGAAACCTCCTTAAAACGCCGGGTGATCCTGATGATATTCACCGAATTCTTCGCGTAAAACGCCGCAGATTTCACCGAGTGTCGCATAGGTTTTAACCGCTTCGATCAGACACGGCATAATATTTTCTTCGCTACGCGCGACTTTGCGAACTTTGGCGAGCGCTTTTTCGACAGCGGCATTGTCGCGGGTTTCTTTCAATTTTTTCAGTTTCGCCATTTGCCGATCGCCGACGGCCGGATCGACTTGCAACAGTTGCGTGTGATGCTCTTCATCTTCGATGACGTATTTATTAACGCCGATGACAGTGCGTTTGCCGCTTTCAATTTCCTGCTCATATTCAAATGCGTGGGTCGCCATTTCCTGCTGCATGTAACCCTGTTCAATCGCCGCGACCGCGCCGCCCATTTCATCGATCTTATGAATGTATTCGCGAGCTTCGCGTTCAATTTGGTCCGTCAAGGTTTCCACATAGTACGAGCCGCCCAGCGGATCGATGGTATCGGCAATGCCGCTTTCAAAGGCGAGCAGTTGCTGCGTACGCAGCGCAAGCGTTGTCGACTCGCGCGTCGGAATCGATTCCGCTTCGTCTTTAGCGCACAAAGCGAGCGATTGCGTGCCGCCCAAAATGGCGGACATGGCCTGCCAGGCGATGCGGATGATATTGTCGTCATCCTGCTGCGCGGTCAATACGGAGCCGGCGGTATGGACATGGAAACGCAACATTTGCGCTTTCGCTTTGGTCGCGCCGAAACGTTCTTTCATAATGCTCGCCCAAAGACGACGAGCCGCGCGGAATTTGGCGATTTCCGGGAAGAAATCCAAGCCCGCGGTAAAGATCCACGAAATGCCCGGCGCAAACGCATCCACATCCTGACCCGCTTTCAATGCCGCTTCTATGTAGGCGATCGCATTGGCGAACGCAAAGGCGATTTCCTGTACCATCGACGCACCCGCTTCGCGGATATGGTACGCGCCGACGGAAATCATGTTCCAATGTGGAATTTCCTGCGAGCAATACGAGAATGTATCGGTTACCAAGCGCATTGACGGACGCGGCGGGAAGATATACGTACCGCGCGCGATGTACTCTTTCAAAATATCGTTTTGAATCGTGCCGCGCAAATCTTTGGCGGCGATGCCTTTTTTCTCCGCGGTCGCGACATACATGGCGAGAAGTACGGCGGCCGGCGCGTTGATCGTCATGGAAGTGGACACTTTATCGAGCGGAATACCGTCAAAAATATCTTCCATATCCTGCAACGAATCGATCGCGACACCGACTTTGCCGATTTCGCCCTGCGCCTGCGGCGAGTCGGAATCCAAACCGATCTGCGTGGGCAAGTCCATGGCTACCGATAAACCGGTCTGGCCGGCTTGCAATAAGTATTTATATAACGCGTTGGTTTCTTCGGCCGTCGCGAAACCGGAATACTGCCGCATCGTCCACAGGCGACCTCGATACATCGTCGGCTGAATGCCGCGCGTAAAGGGATAGGCGCCCGGAAAGCCGAGTTTTTCATTGTAATCCAGATCCGCAATATCTTGCGGTGTATATAAACGATTGGCGGCAAATTCCTGCCGCTCCGGAAACCGCGAAGTCGCTTTTTCCACGCGTTCTTCATAGGATTGTTGCGCTTCGGCAAAACGCTTTTCATCATATTTCATGATTAATTTCCTCCTTTATCGTCTTCATACAGTGAGCGGCAATGCATGTCCTTATGGTTTTGGAAATGCAACGCCAGCGTAAACGCGTGCGCGAGATCTACCGGTTCGTGACCGCCGTCGGCCAGTGCATGTTTGACATATTCTTCCAGCAACGGTCGATAGTCCGGATGCGCGCAGTGCGTGATAATTTCGCGCGCCCGTTCAATCGGTCCCATGCCTCGGGTATCGGCTACGCCCTGCTCGGTGATGAAGATTTGGCTGTCATGCTCCGTGTGATCGACGTGGCTGACCATCGGCACCACTTTGGAAATCGCGCCGTGCGCGCCCGTCGACGGCGAGGTGAAGATCGAGAGATAACCGTTGCGCATGTAATCGCCCGAACCGCCGATCCCGTTGATCATCTTACGACCGGAGGCGTGCGTCGAATTCGCTTGCCCGTAAATATCAAATTCAATCGGGGTATTGATCGCGATGACGCCCAAGCGACGAATAACTTCCGGATGATTGGAAATATCTAGCGGCCGCAAAACCAACGCTTTTTTATACAGCGCCGGGTCTTCTTTAAACATTTTCCACACCGTCGGCGACGGCGTAAACGCGCAACCGGAAGCGCCGACGATATGGCCGTCGCGGATCAGATGGAATACCGCGTCCTGCAAAATTTCCGAATACATCGTCAAATTGTGAAAGCGTGATTTCTTCAGTCCCATCAACACGGCATTGGCGATCGTGCCTACACCGGACTGAATCGGCAGCATTTCTTCCGGTAAGCGTCCGTGCTGCACTTCATTTTCCAAGAAATCAACCAGGTATTCGGCGATCTTGATCGTGTCTTCATTCGGCGCTGCGAGATCGCGCACATGGTCCAAAATGTCCGATTCGACAATCGCGTCGATACGATCCAAGCCGCATTTCACATAGGGTGAACCGATGCGATCCGACGCTTTATAAATCGGAATTTCGCGCCGACGCGGCGGTTTATCCAAAATGACAATGTCGTGCATCCCTTCCATTTCCAACGGAATGGAAGTGTTGACTTCGACAATAATTTTTTTGGCATGTTTCACAAACATCGGTAAATTGCCCACGCCCGAGCCGAGCACGAAATCACCGTCTTTGGTAATCGCCGCGGCTTCTACAATCGCGACATCGACATCACCGAAGAAACCGTAATCCACCTGCTGCGCGAATTCACTCAAATGCAGGTCAATGTAGCGAATCTCCCGCTCATTGATGCCTTTTTGCATCGTGCGATTGCTCGCCGCATAGTAGGGAATGCGTTCGTACACGCCGTTCACTTGCGCGAGCGCTTCTTCAATCTCCGGTCCGACCGACGCGCCGCTCCAAATCGCGATCCGGCATTTTTTGCCGTTTTTAATTTGTTCGGCCAGCGCCAGCGTCGTCTTCTTCGGATACCCCGACGGCGTAAATCCCGCCACACCGACATGCATGCCGTCGGTAATCAGAGACGCCGCCTCCTCCGGCGTGACCACTTTTTCAAACAGACTCGGATGACGTAATCTGCTTGCATCCAACATATCCTCGTCTCCCTTCTTCTTGTTGATTTCATCGTAGCAGTGAATCATTTATTTATAAAATATTCGTTTTGTCCATAAGATATATATTTTTTATTTATTTTGATGTATAGTGAAAGTATCCAACTTGATGATTTGCAGCGAGAAGGAGTTTCTATGGATCTGGATTACTATCGCGATTTTATGACGATCGCGCGCGCCGGTACGATTGCGGAGGCGGCGCGTCAATTACGAATTGCCCAACCGGCGCTTTCCCATCGCTTGAAACAATTGGAAGAACACTTGAACGCGCCGCTCATTAAAACCGACCGAGGCGTGCGCAAAATTGAACTGACGGAGGCGGGCGAATATCTCTATGAGCGCGCCCAATACCTGATTTCGACCGAAGATAATTTGAAACGCGAAGTCACGCATCGCGTACAGGGCACGGCGGGAATTTTGAAAGTATCGCTCTCCCCGTCGACGGCGATGATGTTTATCCGCGACTACCTAGTACCGTTCAGTCGTACGTATCCGCAAGTACAGCACCGCTTAAATGAAGTGACGATCAACGAACAGACAAATCAACTGTTGGCGGGCGAATCCGAAATCGGTGTCGCCAACGCGCCGCTGGTGCACCCCGACCTGTTTCAGATCTTGCATACGGAGCGGGAACGTCTGCTGATCGCGTCTTCCCGTCAAAGCCGTTGGAACGCGTCGCGTCAGCCGATCGTCTCTTTGGAAGCGTTGCGCCACACGCCGCTTGCGCTTTCCCGCGGTTGCGCGCCGATTTTTCTTGACGCGTGCCACAAGTACGAAATGACCCCGTCTGTTTTGAGCATCTGCACAACGCGTACGGCGGCGCTCATTTGGGCGCGAGAAAATCGCGCCTGCGCGATCGTACCCGAACAGGAAGCGGAAAATTTTTCGAACGAAGTATACTATACGGCGCTGAATGTGCCCGATCTCTATGTACAAAAAAGTTTCGTCATCGTGCGGGATCGGCCGCTCACCAAAGTGGCGCAAAACTTTTTAGAGTTTTACAATCTGACGCTTGCCGAGACATAAAAAAAGAACCGCCATTAATGGCAGTTCTTTTTTATAACGATTTATTTTTCCAAGTGCGCGAAGATATCTTGGCCGCCATAGAGCGACAAGCCTTCCAGTTCTTCTTCAATGCGCAACAGTTGGTTGTACTTCGCGACGCGATCAATCCGCGCGGGCGCGCCGGTTTTAATTTGGCCGGCATTCACCGCGACGGCGAGATCGGCGATCAGCGAGTCGTCCGTTTCGCCCGAACGGTGCGAAATCACCGTCGTGTACGCGGCGCGTTTAGCCATTTGGATGCATTCCATGGTTTCCGTAAGCGTACCGATCTGATTGACTTTGATCAAGATCGAGTTGGCGATGCCTTCCTGAATGCCTTTTTCCAAACGGGCGCTGTTGGTGACGAAAAGATCATCGCCGACGAGCTGAATTTTTTTGCCCAGTTTTTGCGTGAGATGTTTCCAGCCGACGTAATCTTCCTGGTCCATGCCGTCTTCGATCGATACGATCGGGTATTGGCGAACGAGATCCGCATAGTATTCAACAAGTTCTTCGGCGGAACGTTTCACGCCTTCGCCGACGAAATCGTAAACGCCGTCTTTGTAAAATTCCGAAGCGGCCGCGTCAAGCGCGAGCACGATGTCTTCGCCCGGACGGAAACCGGCGCGTTCAACAGCGGTCAAAATCAGCTGGATCGCCGCTTCGTTCGACGCCAGATTCGGCGCGAAGCCGCCCTCATCGCCGACCGCGGTAACGAGTCCCTGTTCTTTCAAAACGACTTTCAACGTATGGTAAATATCGGCGCCCATGCGCAAGCCTTCGGCGAAGGATTCCGCGCCGACCGGCATGATCATGAATTCCTGAATATCGACGTTGTTATCCGCGTGCATACCGCCGTTTAAAATATTCATCATCGGTACGGGCATTTCGCAGGCGTTGATGCCGCCGAGATAACGATAGAGCGGCAAATGGCAAGCCGCCGCGCCGGCGCGAGCCACCGCCATGGAAACGCCCAGGGTCGCGTTCGCGCCGAGTTCGCTTTTATTATCCGTACCGTCTAAACCGCACATGATCGAATCAATCAAAACCTGTTCGGTCACCGGTAAGCCGATTAATTCCGGCGCGATGCGTTCATTAACATGTTCGACCGCTTTTTGCACGCCTTTGCCTTGGTAACGGCTCTTGTCGCCATCGCGCAATTCCAGCGCTTCAAACACGCCGGTGGACGCGCCGGACGGAACGGACGCGCGTCCGCGGGTACCGTCATCGAGCAATACATCCACTTCCACTGTCGGATTGCCGCGCGAATCCAAGATTTCTCTGCCGTGAATATCTACAATCATCATAGGTCCTCCTAGTCCAATAGTGACCGGCCTGTCATTTCGGCGGGCACGGACATTCCCATTAACGTTAAAAGCGTCGGCGCCAAGTCGGCTAAGATGCCGTCATGGAGCGTTTTATTTTTATTTTTTTCGCTCAGCAATACGAGCGGTACGGGGTTCGTCGTATGCGCGGTGTTCGGGCCTTGCGTAGCCTCGTCCCACATGCGTTCCGCGTTCCCGTGGTCGGCGGTAATCAACATTTCACCGCCTTGGGATTTCACTTCTTCCCAGAGCGTCGCCACGCATTTGTCCACTGTGCGTACGGCTTCCTGCGCCGCCGCCAGCACGCCGGTATGACCGACCATATCCGCATTGGCGAAATTCAAAATGATCGCATCGTACGTACGCGTGCGCAATGCCTCCAGTAATTTCTCCGTCACGATATACGCGCTCATTTCCGGCTGCAGATCATACGTCGCCACTTTCGGCGACGGCACTAAAATGCGATCTTCGCCCGGGAACGGTTCTTCGCGGCCGCCGTTGAAGAAATACGTGACATGCGCGTATTTTTCCGTTTCGGCAATGCGCAACTGACGCAAGCCCACTTTGCTTACGAATTCGCCGAAGGTGTTTTGCGGCTGTTCCTTGCGATAAATCACGGGCGTATGGAAGGACGCTTCATACGGTGTCATCGTAATGAGTTCCAAGGCCGGCACCCGCGGCCGCTCAAAACCCGCGAATTCGGTTTCGGCGAGCGCCGCCGTCAATTGCCGCGCCCGATCGGGACGGAAATTGATAAAAATGCCGCCGTCTTTCGGTTGCATGGTAACCGCTTCACCGATCCGTGTCGGCAACACGAATTCATCTGTTTCGCCGCGTTCGTACGCGCGCTGCAAACCTTCCGCCGCCGTCGGCGCGATCGTTCCCACGCCCGCGGTCACCAAATCATACGCGAGACGCGTGCGTTCATACCGTTTGTCGCGATCCATAGCGTAGTAACGACCGCACAATGTGGCAATGCGTCCGCAACCGATTTTTTGCATTTCCTCTTCCACATGCGCAAGCGACGGTCCCGCACATTTTGGCGGCACATCACGTCCGTCTAAAAACGCATGCACGTACACCTCTTTAATACCATGCTCGTGCGCCGCTTTGACGCACGCCAACAAATGCTCTTCGTGGCTGTGTACGCCGCCCGGCGAAACGAGACCGAGGAGGTGGAGCGCTCCGCCCCTTGCCGCGACTTTTTCGAGCAGTTCGACAAGCACCGGCTGGCGGAAAAATTCGCCTGAGGCAATATCGCGATGAATCCGCGTCAAATCCTGAAAGATGATCCGACCGGCGCCGATATTTAAATGACCGACTTCGGAATTACCGATTTGTCCCGCCGGCAATCCCACTTTTTCACCCGAAGTGGTGAGCGTCGCGTGCGGATATTCTTTCCACCACTGCGGAAAATGAGTAATACCCGACGTTTGAATCGCATCATACGGATCGCCGGGTTTACCGATGCCCCAGCCGTCCATAATAACCAACATCACCGGTCCGCGACCGGAAGATACTCCTTCATTTTTCATAATTAACCACCGCGGCGAAATCATCGGCCTTGAGGGATGCGCCGCCAACCAAGGCCCCATCAATGTTCGGCGCCGCCATCAGCGCGCTGATGTTGTCCGGCTTGACGCTGCCGCCGTAAAGGATGCGCACCGCTTCCGCCGCATCGTGACCGGCGATGGTCTCAATCGTGACGCGAATAAGACGGCAGACGTCATTCGCCTGCTCAACGGTTGCCGTTTTGCCCGTGCCGATCGCCCAGATCGGTTCGTACGCCATGACAAGCGTCGCCACTTCCTCCGCGGACAGATTAATCAACGCCGCTTTGACCTGGCTTTCAATATGGCCGCGCCACTCGTCCTCTTCCCGCTGCCGAAGCGTTTCGCCGACGCAAATAATCGGCGTTAAGCCGTGATCGAGCGCCGCTTTCGCCTTTTTATTGACGCGAGGATCCGTTTCGCTGAACAGTTGCCGACGTTCCGAATGTCCCAAAATGACATATTCACAGCCGACCGATGTCAGCATGGTCGGAGATATTTCACCGGTAAACGCCCCGGATTCTTCCCAGTGCATGTTTTGCGCGCCGAGTTTAAGCGGGGTGTCCGCAATCCGTTCGCCGACCGCGGCCAGCGAAATAAACGGCGGGCATAAAATAACTTCCGCCCGTGTCGCAAGTTCTTTGCCGACGAGTTCTTCCGTAAGTTCGCAAGCCCGGGACAGATCCGTATTCATTTTCCAGTTTCCGGCAATGATAGGTTTACGCATCGATTCCCTCCTTTTTCTGCGCGAGGCAGGCAATACCCGGCAGAGGTTTGCCTTCCAAGTATTCCAAGGAAGCGCCGCCGCCGGTCGAAATATGAGAAATTTGATCCGCCACGCCGCTTTGGGTGACGGCCGCTACACTGTCGCCGCCGCCGACGATCGAATACGCATCGCTTTGCGCGACTGCATGGGCAAGCGCCTGTGTTCCTTTGGCAAAGGCCGGGAACTCAAACACGCCCAGCGGACCGTTCCAAACAATAGTCGCCGCATCGCGAATCGCCGCTTCGTACGCCGCCACCGTGTCCGGACCCGAATCCAAAATCATCTGATCGACGGGTACATCCGCGACCGGCACGATCGTCGGAGTCGCATCGGCGGAAAATTCCGGAGCGACTACCACGTCTGTCGGCAACAGCAGTTTAGTTTGATGTTGCGCCGCCGCTTTGATCACCGCCTGCGCCACATCGAGTTTATCTTTTTCAACGAGTGACGTGCCGATTTCGTATCCTTGCGCCAACAGGAATGTATTGGCCATGCCGCCGCCGATGATAACGGTATCCGCCAATTCCACAAAACGTTGAATAACGCCGATTTTATCCGACACTTTCGCGCCGCCGATAATCGCCACGAACGGACGTTTCGGGTCATTGGCCGCTTTGTCGAGGTGTTCGATTTCTTCGTGAAGCAGTAAGCCCGCCGCCATCGGCAAATATTCGCTCACGCCGACCACGGACGCGTGCGCCCGATGCGAAACGCCGAAAGCGTCATTGACCGCGAGATCCGCAAGATCCGCCAATTGTTTGGCAAACTCCGGATCATTTTTCGTTTCTTCCGCATGGAAGCGCACATTTTCGAGCAGCAACACTTCGCCCGCGGCAAGTTTCGCCGCTTTTTGCTTCGCTTCTTCGCCCACGCAGTCCGTGGCAAATTGCACCGGGGTTCCCAAAAGCTCAGACAAATGCGCCACTACCGCTTGCAGCGAAAGCGCCGCTACCGCTTTCCCTTTCGGGCGTCCCAAATGCGCCGCCAAAATGACGGCCGCACCATGCTCGCGCAGCCATTGAACGGTCGGCACCGCAGCGCGCAAGCGCGTATCATCCGTAATCGTGCCGTCATCAGCGAGCGGTACGTTAAAGTCCACGCGCACGTAAACTTTTTTGCCCGCTACATCAAGATCCGTCACTTGTAATACCGGCATATTGCCTCCTTAGTAAAAAAAGGCCGCAAAATGCGGCCTTTACCATTATAAACCTTGCTTACCGATGTAGGATACGAGATCCACCAAGCGGTTGGAATAGCCCCATTCGTTGTCATACCAGGAAACCACTTTCACCATGTTTCCGTCGATGACCGAGGTCAAGAGACTGTCGACTGTCGAGCTGTTCGGGCAACCGTTGTAGTCGCTGGAGACAAGCGGTTTTTCCGAGTAACCGAGGATGCCTTTGAGTTCGCCTTCCGCCGCTTTTTTCAGCGCCGCGTTGACTTCTTCGACGGTCGTATCTTTTTCGACTTCGCAAGTCAAATCGGTGATCGATACATTCGGTACCGGCACACGCATCGCGAAGCCGTTCAATTTGCCTTTGAGTTCCGGAATCACGAGAGCGATCGCTTTCGCCGCGCCGGTGCTCGTCGGGATGATGTTCTGCGCGGCCGCGCGGGCGCGACGCATATCTTTATGCGGCAAGTCCAGCAAACGCTGGTCGTTCGTGTATGCATGCACTGTGGTCATGAGACCTTTTTTGATCCCGAAGGTATCATGCAATACTTTCGTAAACGGAGCGAGGCAGTTCGTCGTGCAGGACGCGTTGGAAATGACATGATGCTTAGCGGCATCATATTTATCCTGGTTAACGCCCATGACAATCGTAATATCTTCGTTTTTTGCCGGCGCGGAAATCACGACTTTTTTCACCGTTTCATGCAAATGTTTTTTCGCATCTTCCGCGTTGGTAAAGCGACCGGTGGATTCAATGACTACTTCGGCGCCGTTTTTACCCCAGGGAATCTTCGCCGGATCCAGTTCCTGCGTGACTTCGATTTCTTTCCCGTCAATGACAAGCGCGGAGCCTTTGATTTCAATTTTCGCATCGAGTTCGCCATGCACCGAATCGTACTGCAGTAAATGCGCCAATGCTTCGATGTTGCCCGGATCGTTGATCGCGACGATTTCCACTTCCGGGTTGTTCATCGCTACGCGAAATACGTTTCTGCCGATTCGTCCAAATCCGTTAATCCCGACTTTTGTTGACATGAGTTTGCCTCCTCTGGCTGTTCACTATTTGATAAATTGCCTGTGCGGCGCCTTCATCCGTGACCAAACGGCCATGTACTCCGGCCCGCGCCATCGCCAAAATCGCGGCCGCTTTTTGCGACCCGCCGGCGACCAAAACTACATCCGGCACGCTTCCGAGCTCCTCTAACGTCAGCCCGACATTGTGCCGGCAATACACAATTTCACCATCGGCTCGCGCATAATACCCGAGCGTTTCACCGACCGCGCCGCCGGTCATCAGCGTCGCGCGTTCCGCCGGCGGAATTTGACGCAAATCCGCCATGCGTGCCGCATCACCGATGCCCATGATCAAAAGATCCGCACGATGAATCAGCGCTTCCACTTCCCGCAAGCTTTTATCCTCGCGCCGCAGGATGTCAATCAATTCCGGAGAAAATCCGTCCGGCACGTGCAGCATGCGATAGGTCCCGCGCGTTTTCCGCGCCACCATCGCCGCAATCGTGTTGGCCTGCGTTTCGAGCGTTTCGCCGAAACCGCCGCGCGCCGGCACCACAGTTACTTTCGCCGTGCTCTCCGGTAACGCTTTGGCCACCAAGGATAATGTCGTACCGCCGGAAACGGCGACCACCAAATCATCCGCTAAATAGCGGGCCACCAACAGCGCGCCTTCCTGCGCCAGATTGCGTTGCACGGTACGATCCCTTGACGAATCGCCGCGCACAATCCGTACTTCTTTCATCGCCAAAATTTCCACCAGTTCACGCTCCAGTCGCTTGACTGATTGGCGCGTACGGAAATAGGCGGCTAAATCGACCAGCAGCTGTTCACCGCGTCGAGTCATGGAAATACCGGCAGGAGTGACGGTCACTAAGCCGTTCGCCTCGAGCTCGGCGGCAAGATTGCGCACCACCCGCTCGGTAAAGCCTGTCGCATCCGCAATGGCGCGGCGTCCGATCGGTGCTTGCAACGAGACTTCTTTGAGAACGGCGTACCGGCGTTCCGCTTCGGCAAAAAGTTCCGGAACCAAGCTCACCAATACGTCTTCTTTCGTCGCAATCACCTCGCTTGCCCGCGGGACATTTTTTGTCCAACTGCGGTAAAAAAATATTCCCGCATTCATTGTAGCAAAAGAAATCTCAAGACGCAACGGCGAACCGAAATGCGGTTCTTTGCGCCGCATTATATGGCCACGAAACCGGTTACGGAAACGCCGCTTTGTTTGCTATACTGAATCTAGAAACGTAAAGGAGCGATCGGATGATTACTGTCAATGCCACATTGCCCGCCGAAGCGCGTAAGCTGCGGGAAGATGTCTTTATTCATGAACAGGGTTTTGAAAACGAATTTGATGAAATCGACCAGTCCGCCCACCATGTGATCTATTGGGAAAGTGATCGCGCGGTAGGCACCTGCCGCTTTTTCCCGGCGGAAGAAGACGGCGCCTACTACATCGGTCGAATGGCCGTCGCTAAAGACCACCGCCATCAACAGTTGGGCACCGTGATTTTGGAGGCGGCGGAAACCGCCATCAAAAAACTGGGCGGCAAAAAAATTATGCTTTCTGCGCAAGTGCGCGCCCAAAACTTTTATTTGCGCAACGGTTATACCGGTGATCCCGAAGAAGTTCATATGGATGAAGGGGAACCGCATCGTTGGCTGTATAAAGAAATGTAACGTGCAAGAATTTATTTCTATGCGAAATTCGCAAACTTATTGTTGTATTTTCATTGAACGCATGATTTTTTTAGTTTATAATTAAGTTATAAATAGAAAATATTCATTATAAGGGGGAAATGGTATGAAAACGAAACTGACCGAACTGCTCGGTATTCGATACCCGATAATTCAGGGTGCCATGGCCTGGATCTCCGAATCGACTCTGGTAAGCGCTGTTGCGAATGCCGGCGCCACCGGCGTGATTGCGACCGGCGGCCAGTCGTCAGCATGGATTCACGAACAGATTCGTAAAACGAAGGAATTAACCGATCATCCGTTTGGCGTGAATTTGATGTTGCAGGCGCCGAATAAAGATGAAGTGCTCGAAATTATTTGCGAAGAAAAAGTTGCTTTCGCGACCATCGGCGCGGGCAATCCGGTGCCTTACTTCGAACCGTTGCATCGTGCCGGCGTTAAAGCGATTCCGGTCGTGCCGAGCGTCAAACTCGCTAAACGCGTGCAGGAAAAAGGCGCTGACGCGCTGGTCATCGAAGGCTTTGAAGCAGGCGGTCACGACGGCATGCAAACGACGATGGCGCTCATGACAAATGTCATTCCGGAAATCGATATTCCGATCATCGTTGCCGGCTCCATTGTTGACGGTCGCGGTATGGCGGCGGCTCTCCTGATGGGCGCCGACGGCGTGCAGATGGGCTCGCGCTTCCTCTTAGCCGAAGAGTGCCAAGTCCATCAAAATTCGAAGGACGCCATCATCGCCGCCACCGACACGGATTCCGTCATCACCGGTTTTACGCGCAACAACAACGTCCGCGGTTTGCGTAGCGCATTCACGGACGAATACTTGCGTCTCGAGCGTGAAGGCGCCGCCGATGACGTTCTCACCGCTCTTTCACGCGGCACGAATCGCCTCGCCGCGGTCGACGGCGACACGGTAAACGGCGTTGTGCAAGTCGGCCAGGGCTTGAACCGTTTGACCAAGATCCAACCGGCGAAAGAAATCGTGGATGAAATTATTCACGAAATGACGGAACGTTTGCAGAACGCCCCGCAATTACTGAAATAACTTTTGTAAATAACGGAAAGGAAGTTTCTATGTACACCTATGATGGAGATTCGTTCCATGGCGTTTCACCCGCCTTGCATGAAAACGTCTATGTCGCGGAAGGCGCTAAAATTATCGGTGATGTTCGTGCCGATGAATGGAGCAGTTTCTGGTACAATGCGGTAGCTCGCGGCGATGTCGATTACATTTCCGTCGGCAAATTTTCCAATGTGCAGGATCTCGTCTGCCTGCATGTGGCGAAAGGCTATCCCTGCATCATCGGCGATTATGTCACTATCGGCCACAGCGCGGTCGTTCACGGCGCCACGGTCGAAGATCATGTGTTGATCGGTATGGGCGCTAAAGTTTTAACCGGCGCGCATGTCGGCCGCGGTTCAATTATCGCCGCCGGCGCGCTGGTCCTGGAAAACCAACAGATTCCGCCGAATTCACTCGTCGTCGGTGTGCCGGGACGCGTGGTGCGCACGCATGACCAATGGGATAATATTCACAGTCAGGCGATTAAGTACAAAGATGAGTGGACGGTCCAATACAATTTGTATCCGGATGCGCCGGGTGAAACATATCACGGCGAAACGATCATTTGACCATAAAAAAGAATCTCCGCGGAGATTCTTTTTTATATCTGACCATCGGTACCTCGCCGGCCGTACGGCATTTGTTGTTGCCATCAAGCCGGCGCTGCCTTTGCCCGAAATATTTTTCAATAATAAAAAAAACCCTGCCTCGGCAGGGTTTTTGTTTGGTACAATTAACGTTTCGAGAACTGGCTTGCCTTACGCGCTTTCTTAAGACCGTATTTTTTACGTTCTTTCATGCGCGGGTCACGAGTCAGGAAACCTTCTTTTTTGAGCGCTTTACGGAAATCAGCATCGACTTCCAAGAGCGCGCGGCTGATACCGTGACGAATCGCACCGGCTTGACCGGTCGCGCCGCCGCCATTGACATTTACCAAAACATCATACTGGTCGGTGGTGTTGGTCAGTTCGAGCGGTTGTTTAACGATCAGCTCGAGTGTTTTCAAACCAAAGTAATCAGACATCTCACGATTGTTGATTATGATTCGGCCTTGGCCCGGAACAAGACGAACGCGGGCAACGGATTTCTTTCTACGACCTGTGCCGTAGTATTGTGCTACTGCCATTTACGATTCCTCCTTCCGGTTAACGAATATTCAACTCAAGTACTTCCGGTTGCTGTGCAGCATGCGGATGTTCCGCACCGGCGTATACTTTCAATTTACGATACATATTTTCGCCCAGCGAGTTCTTCGGCAACATGCCGCGAACCGCCATTTCAATAACCTGTTCCGGCCGACGTTCCAAGAGCCAGTTCAGATGAATGAAACGGCCGCCGCCCGGATAACCGGAATGACGGAAATATTTTTTCTGTTCTAATTTTTTACCCGTAACAACGACTTTCGCCGCGTTAATGACGATCACAAAATCGCCCGTATCTTGATGCGGTGTGTAAGTCGGCTTATGTTTGCCCCGCAGGACTTTCGCGACTTCGGCAGCTAAACGGCCGAGCGTTTTGCCTTCCGCGTCAACGATGTACCATTTCCGCTCAATGTTGCTCGGATTGGCCATAAACGTAGTTTTCATGCGTAGAATTCCTCCTTATCAAAATCGAAACGTAAACGGTTATCCTTTCCGGGGCTAATGGGTAGGACAAAAGTTCACTCGTATTATTTTAGACGTTTAGGTCTTGTTTGTCAAGAAATTTTCATTACAAACTCGAATTCCTGTCGTTAAAACAATGTAAATATAATAACGAATTTTTATGCCCGCGTAAAGACTTTTTTCAGCGGCCCGTTTACGCTCATCGTATGGGCGCGGTTTTGCGCCGGCGGTAAACTTTCCAGTATAATGAAAGTAAATTTTTATACCATTATAAAAAAGAGGCTCCTATGATTATTTCCCAACTTGCGGTTAGTCCCGCGTTGCGGGAGTTATTCGCCCCCGGAACCGTGACTTTTGTCAGCCCGGCGCAGGCGGATCCCGACGCTTGCGCGGCCGTTGTCTTAAGCGCGGAGGATCGGTCGCTCGCCCGCCGCTTTCAAGCTGCCGACGACCTGCCTCGTTTCATCGTAGACAGTGATGCGCCGCATTTTACACGTCTGCGTAAAGACCAAGTGAACGAAGTGGTGCTCGCAGCCGCGAAACGATTTGAGCAAGGTTTATTGCCGCCTTTTGTCGCCGCGATGATTGATTATACCGACGGCGATCAGACATCCTTTGCGACCCCCGGCCATCACGGTGGCGAATTTTTCCGCCGCACGCGCGCCGGTCGCCTCTTCTATGATTTTTACGGCGCCAATACGTTCCGCAGTGACCTTTCGTCTTCGGACGGTTACCTGGGCGACATGTTGACCCACGACGGTTTCGCCGCGGCGGCGGAACAGCATGCGGCCGAAGTGTTCCACAGCGACCGCACCTACTTCGTCTTAAACGGCACCTCAACCGCCAATAAAGTTTGCGCGACGGCGCTGTTGACTCCCGGCGACCTGGTGCTTTTCGATCGCAACAATCATAAATCCGCGCACCATGGCGCGCTGGTGCTCGCCGGCGCGACACCGGTGTATTTGGAAGCCACGCGTAATCCGTACGGTTTTATCGGCGGCATGCCGGCGGCCGCGCTCGACGAAAACGCATTGCGGGAACGTATCCGCAAAGTCGACGCCGCTAAAGCGGATCTGCCGCGACCGTTCCGCCTCGGCATTTTTCAGCTCGGTACGTACGACGGCATTTTGTACAATGCCCGTCAAATTGTAGAAAGCGTCGGTCAGTTGTGCGATTACATTTTATTTGATTGCGCCTGGGTCGGCTATGAACAATTTTTACCGATGCTGGCGCCGATGAGTCCGCTCACCCTGGAACTCGGTCCGAACGATCCGGGAATTTTAGTGACGCAATCCGTGCACAAACAGTTGGCGGGATTTGCGCAAACCTCGCAGATTCATAAAAAGGATGACCACATTAAAGATCAGGCGCGGTACGTCAATCACGACCGTTTCAATGACGCCTTTTTGTTGCACGCGTCGACGTCACCGAACTATCCGCTTTTCGCGTCGCTTGATATGAACGCGAAAATCCATGAAGCTCCGCACGGCGAACAACTTTGGCGTGACGCCGCCACCGTAGCGACCGATGCAAAAAAAAGAAATATTAAAACGCTGCCGGTATTTCCAACCCTTTGTACCGCCGACCGTTGACGGTACTCCTTGGCAAGATATCCCGACCGACGTGATCATCTCCGACCGGCGCTATTTCGCCATCGATCCCGACGCGTCCTGGCACGGCTTCACCGGTTTTACCAAAGAGCAATACGCGCTCGATCCCTGCAAAATTTTACTGTATACACCGGGCATTTCCCTTCGTGACGGCACGTATGAAGAGTTCGGCGTTCCGGGCAGTATCGTCTCGCATTACCTGCAAGAACACGGCATGACACCGGAAAAAAGCGATTTGAACTCGCTGCTCTTTTTAATCACCCCGGCGGAGTCTCCCGCCAAGTTGAACCGGTTGGTCGATCTGCTCGTGCAACTGGAAAAAGCCATCGAAGAAGACGCCCCCGTCGCCGATGTGCTCCCCCGCGTGGCGGCGGCGTATCCGGACGTCTACCGTACGCGATCGATCCGCTGGCTGTGCCAAAAGCTGCACGATTTTTACAAAGAGGCGAACGTCAGCCAATTACAACGTAAGCTGTTCGCGGCCGAGTATTTACCGCCGGTCGCCCTGTCCGCCGCCGAAGCCACACTTGCGCTCCGCCGCAATCAGGCGCGCGCGCTGCCGCTTCGCGAACTTGCGGGCGAGATCGCGTTGGAAGGCACGCTGCCGTATCCGCCGGGCATTTTCACCATCGTCGCCGGGGAGCGTTGGACCAAAACCGCCGTCGAATACTTTACGGTTCTCGAACGCGCGATGCAAGCCTTGCCGGGATTCGCCCCCGAAATTCAGGGCGTGCATCAGCGCCAACGCAGCGACGGCGCACCGGAACTGTACGCGTATGTGTATGAAGCGCCGCCCAGACCTTCTCGACGTGCAATTTATGATTGACACGAAATTATATTCATGGTACACTTGTAAAGCTTGAAATAAGCTATTGCTAAATTTGTAAAGGAGTGATTGCATGGCAACAAATCGGAACGCACGTTTTAAGGCGAGCCGACGGTTTGACCTCAACATCTACGGTCATCCGAAAGCGTTAAAACGGCAGTCCAAAGAGCGTCGCCCGCGTAAAATCTCGGAATACGGCACCCAGCTCTTGGAAAAACAAAAAGTTAAAGCTATCTACAATTTATTGGAACGTCAGTTCTATCGTTACTACGTCAAAGCGCGTAAAATGGAAGGCATCGTTGGTGAAAACCTTCTGTTCCTCCTCGAAAGCCGCCTGGACAACCTCGTCTATCGTATCGGCTTCGCGCGTTCGATCCGTCAGGCTCGCCAGATGGTGAACCACGGTTTGATCCTCGTTGACGGCAAACGCGTTGACATCCCGTCGTACAGTGTAACCCCGGGTCAGGTCATCTCGTTGAAAGAAGATCAACGTGCCAATGAAATGTTCAAGGCCAGCTTCCAGGAAGTTCGTTCCTTCGAGCTGCCCTATATTGAAAAGAACTTCGACAAATGGGAAGCCACTTACACCCGTCTCCCGCTGCGTGAAGAATTGCCGTTCGCGAACGACATTAACGAAACGCTTATCGTCGAGTTGTACAACAAGTAAGAATTTGCAAAACCTCCCTTGCAAAGGGAGGTTTTTTATTGTTGATAATCGTAGCGCGGAAGTTAATAGTATCTTTTCCTCTTCTTGATCTGTAATTTATAAAAGATGCCGTTAATGGTATAATAAATAGCAGTGTGATAATTAAAAGGAGGCATTTATGCGACATTCGAGCACGCGCGCGCGAAAACGAAAAAAACGCGGTGCAAATAAGAGTACGCTCATTATCGCCGCAATCATCGCGCTGGTCATTTTACTGGGCGCCGGTTGCGGATTTATCGGCGCGACCATCAGTAATTTGCCCGATGTGCAGCAAACGGGTACGCCGGCGGCATCATCGCAGGTATTTGACATCAAGGGTCGCCTGATTACGACCATTCATGCGGAGGAAAATCGGTTACCGGTTTCGCTGGATCAGGTCCCCGAGAATTTGCAGCATGCCTTTTTGGCAGCGGAAGATATCCGTTTTTATGATCATCACGGTATCGATCCCCGCGGCATCATGCGCGCGGTCTTTGCCAACATTACGCACAACGGCATCGCGCAAGGCGGCAGTACGATTACGCAGCAGCTCGCCCGCAACGCGTTTTTGACGCAGAACCGCACCTTGGAACGTAAATTCCAGGAAGCGATTTTGGCGTTGCAAATTGAACGCGAATACACCAAACCCGAAATTTTGGAAATGTACATGAACCAAATTTATTTCGGTGAAGGCGCCTATGGGATTCAGACTGCGGCCAATATTTATTTCGGTAAAACGGTAAGCGACCTGGACTTGGCGCAATGCGCTCTTCTGGCCGGTTTACCGCAAAGTCCTAACTACTACTCCCCGTTCAGCAATTTGGAAGCGGCCAAAACGCGACAGGCTACGGTTTTGAATCAGATGGCCAAGTACGGCTTCATCTCGCAAGAAGATGCGGACGCCGCCAAGGCGGAAGATTTAGGCTTGCGTTCACCGGAAAGTCTGAAACAGGTTCGCGGTTCCCGCGCTTCCTATTTCATCAGCTACATCGAGCAGCTGATTAGTGACAAGTATGATGCGGAAGCGCTTTATAAAGAAGGCTTGAAGATTTACACGACGCTGGATCTGGATATGCAGGAAGCGGCGGAACGTTCGCTGGAAGCGAATCTGCCGGACTTCTACACCGATGCCAACGGATTGCGACAGCCGCAAGGCGCTATCGTCGCTATCGATCCGCACAACGGCCATATTTTAGCGATGGTCGGCGGACGCGGCACGGACCATTTCAATCGCGCCACCCAGGCGGTACGTCAACCGGGTTCGGCATTTAAACCCTTTGTCTACATCGGTGCCGTGGAAAAAGGTATGACCCCGGGCACGATCGTCGACGACTCGCCGATCACGATTGCCGGTTGGAGTCCGCAAAACTACAGCCGGACATTCAGCGGTAAAATGACGTTGCGCCATGCCTTGATGAATTCCGTCAATGTGCCGGCCGTTAAAGTCGCGCAGGAAGTCGGCATGCACAATATCCTCGCCAACGCAGAAAACATGGGCATCAGCACCCTCGTCTTCAAAGGCGACAACAATGATGAGAACCTGGCCGCCGCCTTGGGCGGTTTGACGCAGGGTGTCATCCCGCTCGATATGGCATCGGCGTACGGTGTGCTGGCCAACGGCGGTGTGCACGTAGAACCGCAGGCGATCATTCGGATTGTGGACCGCAACGGTAATGTATTGGAAGAAAATACCGCCAAAGGCACGCAGGTCATCAGTCAAAAAACGGCGTACATCGTTACAAATATGCTGGAATCCGCCGTCTTACACGGCACGGGCGGCAATGCTTACATCGGTCGGCCCATGGCGGGTAAAACCGGTACGACGGACGACACTAAAGACGCGTGGTTTGTCGGCTATACGCCGGACGTCGCCACGGCCGTTTGGATCGGAGATGACTTCGACGGAACCTTGCAGGGATTGACGGGCGGTACCGTTCCGGCGGCCATCTGGCGCGACTTTATGAATGTCGCCGTCGCTGACATGCCGGCCAATAATTTCCCGACACCGGCAGGTGTCGAGGGAATCGCCGCGGAAGGTTTTTACCAGCCGGCAGCGAAATCTGACAAAAAAGACGAAGATAAAGACAAGAAAGATAAAGACGGCAAAAAGAAAGATAAAAAATCATCCGCTAAGAATAGTAGCGACGACGATGATGAAGCACCGGAACGCGTGCCCGGCAAAGTGAAAGGCGCGGGCAACGAATAAAAAATCCCGAAAGAACTCCTTGACCCGAGCGTTTATAAACGGATGCAAAGAGTCTTCCGATGGTACATACGGCAAGAAAAAAGGCGCTATTGAAAAATAGCGCCTTTTTTGATCTAGTATCCTATCGCACGTTTCTAACTAGAATATATGGTTCGTGCCACCATTCTATGCGCTTTTATTATAGCATAAAATACATGACGGATAAAGAATCACCGGATAATCCCCACGCGCGATTTTTTATGCGCCCGCGCTTCATTCGGTAATGGTGAACGCCTTAAAATCCTAAATTTACTCGTAACGGTCACTGATTTCCTATCCTCAGATATTTTCTCGCAACAAAAAAGACGGCTTTCGCCGTCTTTTTTTGATTAGGTATCCGCTGTCGTCGTAATCGGACGATGCGTATGTATATCCTCATGCAATACTATTTTCCCTTGCAAAAGAGATTCTCCGATCGCGATGACGCGCTGATTTGACGAGCCGCGGAAACGTAACGCGGGATCGCGCAACGCGTCCACAAAACGTCCGTCAACGAGCACGTCACACAGACGCAGGAGCAATAATCGAACGGGATCGCTGATGATCTCTTCCCAAGTGTAACCGGAATACACCCAAATGTTTTTTTGCGGCTGAGCCGCCCGCACGGCGCGAACAACCTCGATCAGCCCCTCGACATTTTGCATGGGCTCACCGCCCAAAAGGGTCAGTCCCGCCACATTCGGGTCATTGATGTAGTCGACCACTGTCGCGGTCTCTTTGTCCGTCCAAAGGTTACCGGCCTGAAAATCCTGGTATTCGACGTTGAAGCAATTCGGACAATTGTGAGTGCAGCCCGTGACAAAAATACTCGTCCGAATGCCTTCACCGTTAGCGATATCGTAGTGCCGAATTTGTCCGTAACGCATACGTGCCTCAGATATGGAGGACGCGGTCGCGGATTTCTTTCGTGCGCCCTTCGTTCCAGAAGTTTTCACCGAGGTAGCCGCATGTCCGACGGATGACCGTCAGCAAATTACGATCGGTGTTGTGGCAACGCGGGCATTCCCACTGGATGTCGTCGTTGACTTTGATTTCACCGTCAAAGCCGCAGACATGGCAGTAATCCGATTTGGTATTAAATTCCGCATAGCAGATATTGTCGTAAATGAAGCGCATCATCGTCAGTACGGCATCGACGTTGCCGCTCATATTCGGGATTTCCGCATACGAGATGCAACCGCCGGTCGAAAGTTTTTGGAATTCCGATTCGAAACGGAATTTATCAAAGACGCTGATCGGTTCACGTACATCCACGTGATAGCTGTTGGTGTAGTAGCCTTTATCCGTAATGTCTTCGATTTCGCCGAAACGCGCGCGGTCGATCGACGAGAAACGATTGGTCAGGCTTTCCGCCGGCGTACCGTACAGAGAAAATCCCAAACCGGTCTGTTCCTGCCAGGTATCGACCGCTTCGCGCAGACGGTGCATCAGGCGCGCGGCAAACGCATGACCTTTTTCGCCGGTATGCGATTCGCCGGTGATGAGTTTGGTCGCTTCATAGACCCCGATGTAACCGAGAGAAAGCGTGGAATAGGTGTTCTGCAAGTACGGATAAATCTTTTCACCCGGTTTGAGACGGGCAATCGCGCCATACTGCCAATGAATCGGCGACACGTCACTCACGACATCTTTCAAGAAGTCATAGCGCAACATCAATGCTTTGTAACAAAGTTGCAGGCGTTTTTCCAAAATTTCAAAGAATTTTTCTTCCGAATGTTCCGCCAAAATACCGATTTGCGGCAAGTTCAGCGAAACGACGCCCTGATTGAAACGACCGTCCCAAACGTATTCGCCTTGTTCGTTTTTGTACGGGCGCAGGAAAGAGCGGCAGCCCATCGGCGAAAATACATTGCCTTCATAATTTTCGCGCATTTTTTTCGCGGAGATATAGTCCGGATACATGCGTTTCGCGGTGCATTTCGCCGCGAGTTCCGTGAGATAGTAGTACGGCGCGTCCGGTGTGATATTATGTTCATCAAGTACATAAACAAGTTTCGGGAACGCCGGTGTAATATAGACATTCTGCTCGTTTTTGACGCCTTCAAAACGCTGCGCCAAAATTTCTTCCGTGATCATCGCCGCTTCTTTGGCGTATTCGTAATCCGGTTGGAAATACATGAACAACGTAACAAACGGCGCCTGACCGTTGGTCGTCATCAAGGTATTGATCTGGTACTGGATCGTCTGAATGCCGTCTTTTACTTCTTTCCGGGTACGTTTCCAGGCAATCGCTTCCGCTTTTTCCTGATCCGGTTCCATTTCATAAATGTCGCGTTGCTCTTCGAGCACGCTCTTGAGAATTTTGTTGAATGATTTGCGCACGAAAGGAGCCAGGATCCGATCGATGCCGTTAATGCTCTGTCCGCCGTACTGGCCGCTGGCGACCTGCGCAATAATCTGCGTCGTTACCGTACAGGCAACTTGGAACGATTTCGGCGAATCGATCTTCTTGCCGTTGATAACGGTACCGTTGGTGAGCATGTCTTCCAAATTGATCAGGCAGCAGTTAAACATCGGCTGGATGATGTAGTCCATGTCATGGAAATGAATCGCGCCGCTGTCGTGTGCCTGCACAATATCCGCGGGAATCAGTTTGCGGCGGGCGATATCTTTCGAGACTTCGCCGGCGATCAGATCACGCTGCGTCGAAACGACATGGGCGTCTTTATTCGAGTTTTCATCCAAGACAGCAATATTGCTTTTATTTAATAAACCGAAAATACTTTCATCGGTTGTATTTTCATGACGCTTGAATGCCTGTACCGCTTTATAGTTTTCGTACGCACGGGCCGTTGCCGGGTTGTGGTTCTCAATAAGTTTATAATAGACCTTATCTTCGATTTCATAGATCGTTAAAGGTTTTTCCTGCTGACGTGCTTCCTGTTCGATTTCCCAGGCGATTTTGTCCGCCTGACCGATTTCATACACGCCGCTCGAGCTGTTCATTGCTTTTTCGATCGCGACCGTAATTTTCGACCTGTCAAAAACAGTTCTGCCGCCGTCGCGCTTAATAACTTCCAACATGGTACCGCCGCCTCCCTCACGTTTGATCGGCTTTTCACAAGCCGTCTCTTTAGAATTGAGTATACTACATATTGTAGCCTGAGCGCAATCCTAAAAATAGATTATTCAACATATAGATTTGGCTAAAATCACGTTTAAGCCTGAAACGGTCGCATTTTACGGCATTGAAAGCAGTTCTATATAAAAAATGCAAAGAGTCCTCTCTAAATTCCTGTTTGACATTCATTATTTCATAGTGCTATAATCAACGTCATCAACAACGAAATACACCACTTTTCATCCAGAGCGACCGAGGGACCGGCCCAATGACGTCGCGGCAACCATCTCCATACGGAGACCGGTGCCAATTCCGCGGGAGTTATCCCGAGAGATGAAGATCACCGACTCTTCATCTTTTGGTGAAGAGTTTTTTAGTGGGTAAAGGAGTGAGAAAATGATAGATTTGCGGCACATTAGCAAAGTATATCCCGGTCCGCAACCGGTGCACGCTATCAAGAATATCGATCTGCATATTCAAGAAGGCGAAATTTGCGGTATCATCGGCTTGTCCGGGGCCGGAAAGTCGACGTTGATTCGCTGTATCAACATGTTGGAAACGCCGACTGAAGGGGAAGTTTGGGTTGACGGTAAAAACCTGACGGCGATGAGCGAACAGGAATTACGTAACGAACGTAAACATATCGGCATGATTTTCCAGCATTTCAACTTGCTGAGCCATCGTACAGTCTATGAAAATATCGCGTTTCCGTTAGAACTCGCGGGACTTTCCAAAGCGGAACAAAAAGAACGGATCGAACCGATTTTGGAACTCGTCGGCCTGACACAACGCCGCGACAACTACCCCGCCCAACTTTCCGGCGGTCAAAAACAGCGTGTCGGCATCGCCCGCGCGTTAGTTTCGCGACCGAAGGTGCTGCTTTGCGATGAAGCGACCAGCGCGCTCGATCCGCAAACCACCAAAGCGATCCTTGATCTTTTAAAAGATATTAATCGCCGCTTGCACCTGACCATCGTTTTGATCACGCACGAGATGCAGGTCATCAAAGAAATTTGCAACCACGTCGCCGTCATTGAAAACGGTCGCATCATCGAGCAGGGCAGCGTGGCGGATCTTTTCACCGCGCCGCAAACGGCGACCACGCGTGAATTTGTCGGTTCGATTTTAAGCAATGAGATTCCGGAAAATTTAAGCTACTTGCATGTTTCCCAAACACCGATTCCCGATGCCGATTTATTGGTTCGGTTATCTTTTATCGGCGACGTTACCGATGAGCCCTTGTTGGCGACATTGATTCGTCGGTTTGATCTCGAAGTCAGCATCCTCTACGCTACCATCGATTACATTCAGGACACCTCCTTCGGTCGACTGATTGTGACGTTGGGCGGCAGTGAGGATCAAATGCAAGCCGCCTTGGCGTGGCTGCACACGTGTCCCATTGAAAGTGAGGTGATCGGTTATGTCCCCGCAAATCGTTAGCCTCTTATGGCAGAGTTTAGGGGAAACGATGTACATGGTGGCCGTTTCCTCCTTTCTCTCGGCTTTCTTTGGGATTCCTCTCGGAGTCTTGCTGCTCGTTACCGACAAAGGTCATATTTTGGAAAATGCCGCGATTAATAAACCGCTCGGCGCCGTCGTCAATATGCTGCGTTCGATTCCGTTTATTATTTTGATGGTCGCAATTATTCCGTTGACTCGTATGATTGCAGGTTCTTCGATCGGCACGACCGCCGCGTGCGTGCCCTTGACGCTCGCCGCGATTCCGTTTGCCGGACGCCTGGTGGAAACGGCGCTGAAAGAAGTTCCCTTCGGATTGGTCGAAGCCGCGCAGTCAATGGGCGCTTCCCCGTTCCAAATCATCTACAAAGTGTTGGTTCCCGAAGCGCTTCCGACCATTATCGACAGCATGACTAACGTCATCGTCAATTTGATCAGCTACTCCGCGATGGCGGGCGCGATCGGCGGCGGCGGCTTGGGCGATCTCGCGATCCGCTACGGCTACCAGCGTTTCCGTCTCGATGTGATGCTCGCAACGATTGCGATATTGGTCATCGTGGTCCAATTGATTCAAAGTTTAGGCAATTATTTGGCACGACATGTCAATAAAAAATAAATCTGAAAATAAAATAGTGAGATGGGGTAATTTATTATGAAACGACAATGGACAGTCTTATTTTTCCTGCTTTGCAGCTTGGCCGTACTGGCCGGTTGCAGCACCCAAAAAGAGCCGGCAAACGCTGCGCTCGGCACCCAAGAACGACCGCTCGTTGTCGGCGTAACGGCAGGTCCGCAAGCGCAAATTTTAGAACAGGTCAAAACAGTGGCCGCGCGTGACGGATTCGTCATTAAAGTGGCGGAATTCACCGACTTCTTGACACCGGATCAGGCGCTTGCCAATGGCGAAATTGATGCCAACGCGTACCAACACCAGCCGTACTTGAACCATTTCAATAAAAATAACGGCGACAAATTAGTCTCGATCGGCAAAACCGTGCTCTTACCGATGGCGCTCTATGCACCGAAATACCAAACGCTTGATGCCATTCCCGACGGCGCGAAAGTAGCCATTCCGAACGACCCGACGAACGGCGGTCGCGCGCTCTTGCTGCTGCAGTCGGCCGGTCTGATCCAACTCGGCACGAATGATATCACCGTCACGGTCGCCGATGTCAAAGAAAATCCGCATCATTTCGAATTTCTTGAAGTGGAAGCCGCGCAAGTGCCGCGCTCGTTAGATGACGTGGACGCCGCCGTAATTAATACGAACTACGCGCTTGAAGCGGGACTTTCCCCGGTTGCGGACGCGCGCTTTGTAGAAACGAAAGAATCGCCGTACGCTTGCGTACTGGCCGTGCAAAAAGACGAGAAAACCAACGCGGCGTATGCGAAACTGCTTTCCTACTACCAATCGGAGCCCGTACGCGACTTTATTAACAAAGAATTTAAAGGCGCGCTCGTGCCGGCGTTCTGATTTGAGATTTTCCTTTACAACGGAATGCAGCTGTGATAAAATACTACTGTTGCTAATAACGGAACTTGCAAGGAGGTGTAGATAATGGCAAATTATTGCGAAGTTTGTGGTAAAGGTACGCAAACCGGTATGAACGTCAGCCACTCACATTTGAAAACGAAACGAACCTGGAAACCGAATATTCAACGTGTACGTGTTGTTCTCAACGGTCAAACCACGCGACAGAACGTCTGCACTCGGTGCCTTCGTTCCGGCAAAGTGGAACGTCCTTAAGACAAACTAAAAACCGCCCTCGGGCGGTTTTTTTAATATCTTCTTTTCCTCGTATAATAAAAAACCGCCCGTAGGCGGTTTTTTATTTAACATCCCAGTAGCGCGGCAAAAATACGTCTTGATATAAACGAATCGCATACTCGTCTGTCAAGCCGGCCACATAGTCGATCACTGCCGTTTCCACCGGGATTTCGTTTGGCTGATGTTCCACCGGTAGACGCGTGGGATCTTCCAAATAGTAGCGGCAAAGCTCCTGTACCAAGCGGTAACCGCGTTTACGATCCGGCACCAGCGCCGGCGCCTGGTAGACATTGGCAAACATAAATTCACGAAAGGTACCCATGACCGCCTGCGTGGCATCCGTCATAATAATCGTTTCCCGATCCGACGACGAATACACCAGGTCACTCACCATCGCCGTGATCATCGACGAATGCGTTGTTCCGAAATGGCGCTGTACTTCCGCCGGCAAATCGTCCGCAGTGAGCATCCCCGCCCGCTCCGCATCATCAAAATCGTGGCATAAGTAGGCAATACGGTCGCTGTAACGAACCAGTTGCCCTTCTAATGTCTGCGGTAAATTCGGCCCCGTATGATTCAAAATACCGTCGCGTACGGCCTGCGTCAGATTTAAACCGGCGCCGTGCTTTTCCAGCACATCCAACACGCGCAGACTTTGCTCATTATGATGAAAATGGCCAAACAAATCGCGAATCGCAAATTCACCGACATGACCGAACGGCGTGTGTCCCACGTCATGCCCCAAGGCGATCGCTTCCGTCAAATCTTCATTCAAGCGCAGCGCGCGCGCCATCGTCCGCGCGATTTGACTCACTTCCAATGTATGCGTCATCCGCGTGCGATAATGATCCGTCGGCGCGATATATACCTGCGTCTTGTGTTTCAAGCGTCGAAACGCCTTGCTATGCAAAATCCGGTCACGATCCCGTTGGTATTCCGTGCGCAAAGGATCCTTATCCTGCGGACGCTCGCGCACGGCGTCACGGCTGTGAGCCGCGTGCGTCGCTAAATATTTGACTTCGCGTTCTTCGGTCACTTCGCGGATTTGCATAGTTCACCTCACCCGTGTAAACGGCGGTTGCGTTCGATGATTTCCATAACCCGATTGGCCGTTTCTTCAATCGCTTTCGTGGATACGTCGATCACCGGACAGTGCAGTTTGCGCATAATTTCACGCGCATACGTCAACTCTTCGCGAATGCGATCGAGCGCCGCGTAGCTTGCTCCGTCGGCAAGGCCCATGGATTTTAACCGTTCGCTGCGAATCGTATTGAGCTTGCCCGGATCGATAATCAAACCGACAATTTTATAGGAAGGCAGCTGGAATAATTCTTCCGGCAACGGCACTTCCGGGACCAGCGGCAAGTTCGCCGCTTTGATTTTTTTATGCGCCAAATACATGGAAAGCGGCGTTTTCGAAGTACGGGACACGCCGATAATAACGATATCGGCTTTTAAAAATCCGGCCGGATTTTTACCGTCGTCATATTTGACCGCGAATTCGATCGCTTCCACTTTTTTGAAATATTCCTGATCGAGCTTGTGAACCATGCCCGGTTGCATGCGCGGTTTGGTTCCTGCAATCGTTTCGACCGCACGCAACATCGGTCCCATAATATCGACCGAGGTCACCTTGTATTGGCGGGCGATCTCTTCAAAACTGGAACGCAATTCTTCCGAGACGATCGTATGACAAATGATGCCTTCATTCGCCTGCGCTTCGCGCACCGCGTCTTCCACCTGTTCTATCGTGCGGATATACGGTACCCGAATGATGTCGATATCTTCCTTGTCAAACTGACTGATCGTGGCACGTGCGACATTTTCCGCCGTTTCGCCCAATGAATCCGAAAGCACATAGATTGTCGGTACTTTCATTTTTTCACTCCTCTTCCCTTGCCACGCCCGATATCCACCAACAAACGAGTCATCCCCGTCTTGGAAATACGGCCGCGCACCTGATAGATTTTTTCGCCCGCCTTGTCCGTGACATCGACTACCGGCAGACAGTCCACCTCGTAATCAATCATTTTTTGGGCCGCCGATAACACGTCGTCATTCATTTCCACATAAATCAGACGACTGCTGGACGTCATGACCAACCGTACCGGCAGGGTAGTGAGTTCCCGTTTGCCCATGGCCGCTTTGAGGAGGTCTTTACGTGAAATAACCCCCGCCAACTCCTGTTGCGTGCCGACAAATAAAGTTCCTACGTCTTCCGTAAACATAGTCACGATCGCATCGTAGGCGGACGCATCTTGAGGCACCATGACCGGCTGTGATAAACATTGCGAAACCGTCATCGAACGGATTTCATCGGCCAAAAGATTGTCCGATTCATTTCCGATATAGAAGTAGCCCATCTTCGGCCGCGCGTCTAAAATCCCCAGCATCGTTAAAATCGCAAGATCACTGCGCAACGCTGCGCGCGTTACCGAAAGACGTTTTGCAATCGCATGCCCCGAGATCGGTCCGTCCGCACGCACCATTTCGGCAATTTTTTCCTGTCTCTCCGAAAGTTCTATCGTTCTCACCACCTGACTCTATTATACAAAAAATGCCCCGTAACGGGGCATTTTTTTATTACCATTTAAGTTCTTCCTGATTGGCCTGGCGACCCTTGCCGGTCACCGCATCCAACAAAATGCGTTGTTCCAGTTGCGCGACCATTTTCTTGGTCGCTTTGACCATATCCGGGTTAACCGATACGGAATCGATGCCCTGGCTGATCAGGAATGCCGTAAAGTCAGGATATACCGACGGCGCTTGCCCGCAGATCGAAACGGTTTTACCGTCACGATGCGCCGCTTCGATCAAGTGTCGAATGGCACGACGTACTGCCAGATTGCGTTCATCGTAAATGTGCGAAACGGTGTCGTTGTCGCGATCGCAACCGAGTATCAGCATCGTGAGATCGTTCGAACCGATCGAGTAGCCGTCCACAAATTCATTAAACTGATCCGCCAAAATAATATTGGAAGGAATTTCCGCCATCAGCCAAACTTTGAAGTCCGGGCCGCGGCGCAAGCCTTCGGCCGCCATCAAATCGGTGATAATGCGAGCTTCTTCCACTGTACGGCAGAACGGAATCATCACATTCAAATTCTTGAAGCCGTATTCTTCACGTACTTTGCGGACCGCCGCCAATTCCAATTTGAATGCTTCGATATAGGTGGGGTCGTAGTAACGGGACGCGCCGCGCCAGCCTAAGAGCGCGCTCGGTTCATGCGGTTCATATTTGTCGCCGCCTTTGAGGTCGCGGTATTCGCTCGATTTGAAATCGCTGAAACGCAAGGTTACCGGACGCGGTGCCATCGCCTGGCACACTTTACGGATGCCGTCCGCCAAACCGTCGACCACGCGTTCCGGGTGACCGATTTCGATCAGGTACAGCGGATGTTCATGAATGAACGTGGTCCAGATAAATTCTTCGCGCATCAGACCGATGCCGTCGCACGGCAACTGTCCGTGTTTTTCTGCCAAGTCCGGATCGCCGAGGTTCATGTATACTTTCGTGCCGGTCGGCGGGAAATATTCCGCCGCCACCGCGGTCTGTTCCGTTGCTTGCGGTTGTTTGACGAGGTCTTCAATCAGGCCGTCATAGACGATACCGTTCGTCGCATCCACCGTAATCATCGCGCCGTCCTGAATGGTTTCCGTAGCGGCGTCACCGCGACTTTGCGTACCGACGATACAAGGAATGCCCAATTCGCGGCTGACGATCGACGCGTGGCAGGTCATGCCACCCGCATCGGTAACAATCGCTTTTGCTTTCTTCATGGCCGGAACCCAGTCGGGAGCGGTCATTTTCGTGATCAGAATTTCGCCTTCGTTGAACGTATCAATCAGCGCCGGGTCAAGGATGACGTGCGCTTTACCGCCGACGCGTCCCGGGCTGGCCGGTAAGCCTTTCAAGAGCGGCTTGCGATCTGTCGCATAATTGGTTTCCGCCGGTTCATTCTGTTTCTTTTCTTTATTCTTTTTCGACCAAACGGTTTCCGGACGCGCCTGGAGAATCTTGATCGAGCCGTCGCGTTCATCGACGCCCCATTCGATATCCATGTAGCAGCCGTAGTGTTTTTCAATCGCCAATGCATAGCGCGCGAGTTCTACGACCTGTTCGTCGGAAATAACTTGCTGTTTCGCTTTTTCCGGATCGACGTTTTGTTCGATGACGCCGCTGCCCGGTTTACGCGTGAGCATAATCGGTTTTTCGTTGATATGTTTTTCCGTAATCGTGAGATCCTGTTTGTTGACAAGGAAGCTGTCCGGCGTTACCGTACCCTGAACAACGTATTCGCCCAAGCCCCAAGCGCCTTCGATCATGATGTTCTGATCATTGCCGGTAGCCAGATCAACCGTAAACATAACGCCCGATGCTTCCGAGAATACCATCATTTGAACGACGGCCGAAAGCGCCACTTCGAGATGATCAAAGCCCTGTTTTACACGGTAATACACGGCGCGGTCGGTGAAGGTGGAAGCGTAGCATTCTTTAACGCGGGCAATTACTTCTTTTTTGCCTTTGACGTTCAAATAGGTATCCTGCTGACCGGCAAAGCTGGCGTCGGGTAAATCTTCCGCCGTCGCGCTGGAACGAACCGCTACAAACGGCGTCTTTTCGCCGACTTTTTTCGCTAATTCGTCGTAGGCATTGCCGATGGCGTCTTGCAATTCCTGCGGCATTTTTACGGCCATGATCGCTTCGCGAATTTGCGCACAAACATCACGCAGCTGCATCGAATCTTCGACGTCCGTCAAATTTTCGAGCAATTCTTTTACTTTCGCATCCGCGCCCGACTTTTCCATGAAGTAACGATAGCCGTGCGCCGTCGTGGCAAAACCGTACGGTACCGGTACCTTCGTCTGCGAGGTAAGTTCACCCAAGGAAGAAGATTTTCCGCCGACTAAATCGACGTCCGAACGACGCAAGTCGTCAAACCAAAGTACATATGCTTTCTCTTTATCCATTTTGATCTCCTTTCAAAACCCGCGTATTAAAAGAGTATACTATATATCAAAGTCAAGTTTATAGTATATTCTATTTAAATTTCTGTCAAGTGTTATCCGTCGACTTTCAAGATTTGCATAGAGTTCGTTCCGATATCCTGTTTTTGCATACAAAAAAAGAGCTCACGCGAGCTCTTTTTGATTGTCATTTCAACCTAAACGAATGCGACGATATTTACGTTTGCCGACTTGTAAAACATCATCATTTTGCAACGTGCAATTTTCTTCCATAACTTTTTCGCCGTTGACGCGAACAGATCCCTGTTGAATCATGCGTTTGCCTTCACTGTTGCTCGAGACCATACCGGCCGCATGCAACAATTGCGGCAACCAGACTTCACCCGCATCGATCGCAAGCTCTTCGATCTCACTCGGCAGATCGCGTTCCTGGAAAACGCGGACAAATTCCTGTTCCGCCGCTTCGGCTGCCGCGGCGCCATGGTACAGTTCGACAATCGTTTTGGCGAGCATCATCTTAGCGTCGCGCGGATGAACGCTACCGTCTTTGAGCCCCTGCGCCAGCTGTTCCTGCTCTTCGCGCGGCATATCCGTCACCAACATGAAGTAGCGCGCCATCAATTCATCCGGAATCGACATCGCTTTGCCGTACATTTCTGTCGGCTCTTCATCGATACCGATGTAGTTGCCAAGGCTCTTACTCATCTTCTGTACGCCGTCCAAACCTTCCAAGAGCGGCATCGTGATAACGACCTGCGGTTCCATGCCCGTTTCGTTTTGCAGATGGCGACCGACAATCAGATTGAACTTCTGATCGGTACCGCCGAATTCGATATCCGCTTTGGTCGCGATCGAGTCGTAACCCTGCATCAGCGGATACATAAATTCATGCAGAGAAATCGGCCGTCCTTCGGTATAACGTTTTTGGAAATCATCGCGTTCCAACATGCGTGCGACCGTATATTTCGCTGCGAGCGTCAAAACGTCGGCAAAATTCATTTTACCAAGCCATTCGCTGTTGAAATGGACTTCCGTTTTATCGCGATCCAAAATTTTAAAAATTTGATCTTCGTACGTCTTCGCATTGGCCAAGACCTGTTCTTCCGTTAACGGTTTACGCGCCGCGCTTTTACCGCTCGGATCGCCGATACGGCCGGTAAAGTCGCCGATAATCAGAACGATCTGATGTCCCAAGTCCTGAAACTGTTTGAGTTTGCGCAAGACTACCGTGTGTCCGAGGTGAATATCCGGCGCGGAAGGATCCAAACCTAATTTAACCCGCAGCGGCGTATTCGTTGCAACGGCACGCTCCAATTTCTTACGTAATTCATCCAACGGCAAAATTTCCGCCGCTCCAAAACTCATTTGCGCTAACTGTTCTTCTACCGATTTCATCTGCTACCTCCACTACCATTGTTAAACTACTTCTGAGTAATATTATAACCGTTACATCTGTCCGCCCAATATCGGCCGTTGCTCACTCGGCTCGGTCTTACGCGCGGCATGCGCCAACACACCGTAACCGGCCAAAGCCGACAGAAGCGATCCGGCAAATATACCGATTTTAGCCTGATCTTGAAACGCCGGATTGACAAACGCCAACATCGTGACGAAAAGCCCCATGGTAAAGCCAATCCCGCACAAAATGGAGCAACCGTACACATGCTCCCAACGAGTGCCGGTAAGCATGCCCACATAACCCGTTTTTACCAAACCGTAAAACGCGGCGAACACGCCGATCTGTTTACCGATGAACAAACCTAAGGCGATGCCGAGCACTACCGGATCCAAAAGGTCGCCCCAGTGGAACCCGTTGAAAGATACGCCGGCATTCGCGAATCCGAAGATCGGCAGGATGATGAAAAACACAGGTAAATGCAATGCTCCCATCCAGGAGTCGAGAATATGCATCACGCCGCCGGATTTCGTTTTCGCGGTCAGCGGAATCGTCAGAGCCAAAACGACGCCGGCAATCGTGGCATGCACGCCGGAACGCAGGAAGCAATACCATAAAATAGAACCCAATATAGCATACGGCACGGCGTTACCCACATTACGACGATTTAAAAATAACAGAATCGCCACAATAACCGCCCCCACCAAAAGATAGGTGAACGCCACTTCATTCGTATAAAAAAACGCAATAATTAAAATCGCCAGTAAATCATCAATAATCGCCAACGCCGTCAAGAAAATTTTAAGCGAACGCGGCACACGTTTTCCCAACAGCGCCAACACGCCTAATGCAAATGCGATATCAGTCGCCGCCGGAATCGCCCAGCCGTGCGCCGTATCACTTCCCAACGGGTTAAAGATGAGGTAAATCGCTGACGGAACGACTAAACCGCAAAAAGCGGCAATCCCCGGCAACATGCGTGCGGAACGCTCCCGCAAATCGCCCTCATAGATTTCACGTTTAATCTCCAGACCGACGTATAAAAAGAAAAACGCCATCAACAGATCATTGATCCAAAGTAAAGGTGTAAGTCCGCCGAAAGGCTGATTCAAAAAGCTGAAATAGGAAATCGCCAGCCCGCTATTCGCAACGATCAGCCCCAGTGCGGATGCGATCATCAGAAGAATCCCGCTCGACGTATCCGCCTGAATAATCTTTTTTAAACTCGTCATCTTCTCAACCGCCTTTATGCGCCGGCAGAGTATCAGCATCATTCATAATATGTACCGACACAGTACCAGTATAACTCATGTATAATATAATATACATATACTTTTATTTTTTGTATAAATATTTTTTTGTATAAGATCTCTATATGGAGGCAATTATGTCATACCTGCTTGTCATTCTGCTTTGTCTTTGTCTGAGCGGCTGCGGACAAGATGCGCCGCCGCCCGCACCGACCGCGGCGACGAACGCCGAACAAACCGTCCCGCAACCTCCGACCGCTTGGCGGGAAGGCGTCACAAGCATGCAGGCGGGGGATTACGCCGCTGCCGAAACGCAATTTACGGAAGCGATCAAAGCCGCCCCGCAGGATTACCACGCGTACGCCGATCGCGGTTTGGTACGCGCCTTGGATGAACGCTACGAAGAAGCTCGCAGCGATCTGACCCGCGCCTCCGATTTAGCGCCCGGGATGCCCACCGTCGAATATAATTGGGCCATGTATTATAAGTTACAAGGACAACTCGACGGAGCCTTCGCCCATTTCCAAAACGTGCTTAAAAAGGAGCCGAAAAACGCCTGGACTTTGTACGGTATCGCGACGATTTACGCCGATCGCGGCGAAACAGACCCGGCGCTTGACTATTTGGAGCGCGCGATTGCGGCAAATCCGGCCGTTGCCGACGCGGCGCGCGCGCAGGATCACTTCCGCTCATTTCATGAAAACGCGCGGTTTCAAAAATTGGTTCAGTAATCGATCTTGCACGATAGTATAAAAAAAGGAATGGAGAGATCCATTCCTTTTTGTCGTCTTTACTGTACATTCATTACAGCTTTGCCTTTGTAATGACCACAATATTTGCACACACGGTGCGGCATGATCATTTCGTGGCACTGCGGGCATTCAATCAAGCCCGGGGCCGTCAATTTCCAGTTCGCGCGACGACGATCGCGACGACTTTTCGACATTTTACGCTTCGGTACTGCCATGGTTGCACCTCCTCTTTACTCGTTCCTGCTACTTTGCTTCCAGGCAGCCAGAGCTGCCCAGCGAGGGTCGATTTCCGTATCGCTGCAATCGCAAGATCCTTTATTTAAATTCGTTCCGCAGTGCGGACAAAGACCTTGACAATCTTCCCGACACAGCACTTGAACCGGCTCCTCAATGAGCAACGTATCCCGAACAAGAGATCGTACATCCACGGTCAGGCCGTCGTATCCAAGTGCATCCGCATCTTTTTCCGGTTCACGGACGAATCGTTCATAAACGGGCACGCGGATCTCCCGTTCAAATTCATCCAAGCAACGTGTACAAACGCCTTGCATGCGAGTGGTTAATTCCCCTTCCCAATGCAAGCGTTCCCCATCATACCAATATTCACCGCGGATTTCCACGGGAGCCAACAAGCCTTTCAATTCCGGATCTTCCGCAAATTCTTCCTGCGGCAAAGTAAACGCATACGCAATACGTTCTCCGGGATGAGCGATGGCGGCATCAATGGATACTTTCATGCTGAACCTCGACTTTCTTATTATAGCGATTTCACCCTTTATTGTCAATTGAGAGGATACTTTTCCACGTGAATATAATTACATCTATTCTAACAAAGTAAACCTGTGATGTAAACTTAAGGGGCGTGCTCAATGCGCAAAGTCATTTTTCCGACTGCAATAAAAAAGGCGGAATGATCTCCGCCTCCACTTACCATGATCGGCCGGCACCGCCACCGCCGGAGCTGCCGCCTCCGCCACCGCGGAAACCGCCCCCGAAGCCGCCGCCGCCGCCGAAACCTCCCCCGCCTCCGCGGGAGAAAAACATCAGCAGCAAAATGCGTGTCAGACGACCGCGATTAAAGATACCGTCCAGCATCAGAACTACGACCAAAAATGCCAGCGGCCATACGGAACCGCTTTGCCGTTCCGGTTTTTCAACCTTTCCCGGTGTGCCTAAATCCTTTTCCGTGATGCCGTATTCCTGCATCGTCACGCCGATCAAAGCACCGTAGGTTTGCAAGATGCCCTGCTCAAATTGATTTTGCTTAGCATACGGGATAAAGTACCGATCTAAAATCTCGCCCGCTTTCGCATCATTGAGAGCGCCTTCCAAACCGTAACCGACTTCAATGCGCACCTGCTTGGCCGACGGTACGACCAGGAGCAAAATCCCGTTGTTTTTTGATTTATCGCCGATGCCCCAGCGTCGAAACAGCTCGGTCGCATACATTTGCATATCCCCGTCGGGAATGCTTGGCATGGTCGCTACTACGACCTGGGCACCGGTTTTATCTTCCAAAGCACGCCCGACGGAACGAATTTTCTGGACCGTTGTACGTGACAAAATACCCGCGAAATCCTGCGCATAAATATCACCGCGCAACGCCGGATACGGCGTTGTCACAGGTGTCGTCGAGACACTGTCGGTGGCCGCGCCTGTCTGCGCGGGATCGGTCTGCTGCGGTGCCGGCTGATGATTAGGCTGACTCGGCGCCAATCCCTGCTCCGCCGGCAGAGTATCGGTCGCTTTCGGCCATAACGGCGAACGCTCCGCCACCGCCACATCGGCAGACGCTACCGCCGGAACGATCACCGCCATAACCAGCCAGCTGACAGTAACGAACCACAGCCCCCACTTGCGCAGCACTTCCGTCGTGTGCACGCGCGTGTTTTCCATCACCGTGCGTCCTTACTTAAAACTGAACTTGCGGCGGAGTTTGCGCACTTTCCGATGCGCGGAAATAGTCACGGCTGCTGAAGCCCAGCAATCCTGCCACAATATTTGTCGGGAATTGACGAATTCGGGCATTGAACGTCTGCACGACACCGTTATAATCGCGACGCGATGTGGCAATGCGGTTTTCCGTGCCGGCCAATTCATCCTGCAACGCTCGGAAATTCGCGTCCGCTTTCAAATTCGGATAATTTTCAACGACCATAAACAAACGTCCTAACGCGCCCTGCAGTTGCGCATCAGCTTCCGCTTTTTCGCTTACCGACTGCGCGCCCGCCATCTTGGCACGGGCATTCGACACGTTATCAAATACTTCCTGCTCGTGTTGCGCATAGCCTTTGACCGTATTGACCAAATTCGGAATCAAATCGTTACGCCGTTGCAATTGTGTATCAACTTGCGCCCACGCGCCGTTGACCTGTTCATTCGCAGTAACCAGTCCATTGTACTGACCGACCATCCAAAAGCCCGCCAGCGCGACGACCGCAATCACTATCCACCAAATTCTTTTCATAATAGCCTCCTCCAGCTCGATAAACAAGAAATCATTTGACTATATTATACCATAATCGACGCTTTCACTTACTTCGTCTTGTTCCTTTTTCGCCTGTCATGTCTGTGAAACGGTATCAGATATTTTCAAAACGAATGGTCGGTATTTCATGCTGCGATATAAATAAAATCACTCGCTCTTTTATTTCTTTATTTTTTCGTTTACTTTCTAAAAAAGGAGAAGAAAGAAGATTTTTTCAACAACATAAAAACGGTAACCGCTTATAGAATGGCAGTTACCGTTTTTTAGTTTATTCTTTTAAGACCGGCGGTTTATGTTGCAGTCCGCGCGTGGAAACGAGCAGGTAGATCAAGCCGACGAAAAGCCACACCGCGCCGACGATCAAACAGGTCGTGGAAAGGTTCGCCCACAAATACGCGCACACGGCGAAACCGATGAGCGGCGCGAGGAAGTAACGGAATATTTGCCGTTCTTTTTTCCGCCAGAAGTAGTAAACAATGACCGCGAGATTGACGCACATAAAACCGAACAAACCACCGAAATTTAAAAGTTCGGTCACAATCGGAATATCGAGGAAGATCGCTCCGAATACGCCGATCGCCGCCATAACCAAAATATTGTACGTCGGCGTTTGGTACTTCGCATGCAAATGCGCAAAAAATGCTTTCGGCAGCAAACCGTCGCGTCCCATGCCGTACAAAAGACGGGCCGCGCTGGACTGACCGGCAAGTCCCGCCGTCATCGTCGAAATAATGACCGCAATCGTGTACGTGATGGCGAGCCATTCGCCGCCAACGAGCTGCGCCACTTCAAAAAGCGCCGTGTCCTGCGAGGCGAAGGTCGTGTAATCCGGCCAGACGAGTTGCGCCAGGTACGCCTGCAAGATAAAGATCAGGCCGCCGAGAAGACAGGCCGCCATCGCCGCGATGCCGATATCTTTCTCCGGGTGAATCGCTTCTTCCGCCATCGTCGTAATCGAATCAAAGCCCAGGAACGAAAAACAGGCAATCGCCGCACCCGCTACCAGCGCGGAGATCGAGTGCGCGCTTTCCGGATGAAACGGCGCGGCGGAAATCAATGCGCCCGCGCCGACACCGTTTGTCAGCGCCCAGGCGCACATCGCGCAAAACAGAAAAACGATCACTCCCATGACACCAACCAAGAGCATGTTTGTTTTCGCCGCTATATCCACGCCGAAATAGTTGACGACGGTTGTCACCAACGCGATGCCGAACACATATGCATAGTACGGAATCGCAGGAAACGTCGAATGCGCATACGCCGCGCCGACCATAAAAACAATTAACGGCACCAAGACATAGTCCAAAAACATCGCCCAGCCCGCAAAAAAACCGAGGTAGGGATTAATCCCTTTTTCCGTATACGAGTACGTCGAACCGGCCACCGGGAACGCATTGGCCATCTTACCGTAGCTCATCGCGGTGAAAAGCATCGCCACCATCGCAATGACGTACGCGAGCGCCAAGGTCCCCCCTGTCGTCGTCGTCGCATAGCCGTAAATATAGGCCGGCGCGATCGGCGTCATAAACGCGATACCGTAAATAATCAAGTCTTTACGCGTCAACACCCTTTTCAATGTCTGATCATACCCCGTACCAACAACGTTACCGTTCGGTTCCGCCATGCCCATCCCTCCTTAGCTGTTAATACTGAGAGTATACCATAATAAACACATTAGAACGACCAAAATAATTTTATTTATTACAAATTATATCACTTCTGTCTCACCGTACCTCATTTCGAGAAATAAAAAAGAGCCCGCAGGCTCTTTATTCACACGTATACAACTCCCGCAGACAGGCCCTCGCCAACGCCGCCAACGACGACACCGCGCGCTGATCCGGAAGTTGCGCCGCGCCGTATGCCAACGGCAACTCCGTACAAGCCAGCACGAGCGGCACATCGTTTTCACGCCACAAAAGCTCCGCCGCTTGACGCAAGCGTTCGCCCGCCAGCGTGAAATTGCCCGATTTGATGTAGCGCAACGACTGTTCTGCCCATTCTCCGGCAAGCGGTAACGGATCGTACAACGCAAAACCGCGTTCCGCCGCTTTTTTCTGGTACAATCCGGAGCGCAATGTTCCTTGGGTCCCCAAAAGCCAAGCTCCCTGCGTCGAAAGTTTTGCCGCCTCCGCCAACGTCACATCCGTGATATTAATCAGAGGCGCTGTAAGTTCAGCGGCAAATTGTTCAATGAAATAGTGCGCCGAATTACATGGTGCGCAAAGCACGTCCGCACCCCATGTAATCAACTTTTCAAAGTCGTCTCGCATTTGCGGGCCGGGGTCCGCTCCGTTGCCGAGCATGGCCGCGCTGCGATCGGGCAGATCCGTGTCGCCGAGCATAATTACCGTCGGGTGCTCTTGATCCGTTTCCGCCGGCGCGTATACCGCAAGCAGACGTAAAAATTCCGCTGCCGCCGCCGGTCCCATCCCGCCGAGCACACCTAATACTTTACCGTTCTTTTTAACCATAGCCATCTTCCGTTTCTTTTATTTTACATTTATCTTACCGTTTTACTTTAACGAATGCAACGATAACCGAAATGTATACAAAAATGCAAAAAAGAGACCGTCACAATGACGACCTCTTTGTGCATTTTCTATGTAAATCTTTGCCCTTTTTATCCGATCAGCGGTTTTTTATTCAATACTTTCGGCGTGCCGACACGGAAGCTGTCACCGCCGGCCTCTTCCACAAGGCAAGCCTGGTTGGCGCAAAGATATCCCTGAATGGACATATACATCGCGGTATCCGTGTAATCCAATCCGTACGCATCGCTGATCAGACGATGCAATTCCAAATATCCCGCGCGAATCGCGTCATCGCACGTCGGTCCGCAGGTGTTGACAAAGTACGCATCTTTGGTTTCCGTAACCGCCCAATTCAGCTTGAAGTTTTTCAAAAGACGCACGCGCACGATCACTTCACCGGCGATTTCAATCCCGTTGCCGCAGACTTCGCCGTCCGCCATCGTGGCATGCAGATCACCCATGGCCAGCAGGCCGCCTTTAACACGTACCGGGAACCAAACCGTTACGCCCTTTTGGATGATGCGGCTGTCCATATTGCCGCCGTGATTTCCCACAAAACCGGTAGAGATTTCTTTTTCATCGGTCGCGACACCGATCACGCCGACCATCGTGTCCAACGGCCACACCATGTCATTGGCATCCCAATGCACCAAACCGTTTTCAATCCGCATAATATGCGTCCGCAATTCACTTTTTTCACAAAACGGACCGCATTCGGGAATCGAACATACCGCGCCCTGGTCAGCTACCGTAACATCCAAAATATCGACCGCCAGCGCATCGCCCGGCTCCGCGCCTTCGATGTAAAGCGGACCGGTCGCCGGATTCGTATGTTGCCAATCCACCGATTCCGCAATATCCGTCGGTTTTTGCACCTGACCGTCATAGCAATCTTTGGTGATAAATTTGACCACTTCACCCGGTTTAGCTGTCGCAACCGGCTGCATCTCGGGAGTAAACTTATAAATACATTCTCTGATCTCTTGCATAAAACTTCCTCCTTTACTGTACCACTGTAAATTTGCTGCACACTGCTATCTTGCCCAACATCATCTTCGGCGGACAACTAGAACACAAAACCCGCGATTAAATACATCACGGCGGAAATCGCCGCAAAGATAATGGAGTAAGCAACACAAGTCGATGCGTGATAGCCCGGCTTTAAGCCGAAGACCGATGAAGTCAGCATCGTGTAATCGCAAATGTAACACATATTGCAACCGAAAGCGCCGGCCGAAATAATCGCCGCCCCTACCAGGTACGGATTGGCCCCGACGGTCAATGACACCGGAATCAAAATCGGGAACGTAATTAAAATCAGGCCCCAATTAAGCGACATGATACATTCCGAGATACAAAAGACAACAAACACGAGGAACGGTAACAAGTTCGGGTTAACGAAAGTTTGTACCACATTTGCCAAGTAATCGATATATCCCAAGTTCACCAACACATCATTGAGCATGTACGATACGCAGAACAAAATGATCAAACTCATAAAATCGGCGAAGCCGGCAATCAGGCACTCTTCAATATCTTCCGATTGGATAATATTGCGCAATAAATAGTAGCCGACCGTCACCGGTAAAACCACCAGCATCGCCGGTACCGTGTCGAATTCAAAATAGCAAACCACGCCCATCAAGAAAACAATCGGCAGGAAAAAGTCCAGCAGCCCGCCGTCTTTTTTACCCGGGACCTGCTCTTCCATATTTTCAATCGGCACGTAGTATTCTTTTTGTTGTGTTTTCAAACCGCCCAAGCGCGGTAAATAACCGGCGGCAAAAAGAAATGTACCGATCAGGGAAACGATGGCATAAAAGCTGAACGGAATGGAGCGGAAAAACGCCATCATGCCGTTACCGTTTTCGGCAAGCCCCGCCGAAGCAAACGCACCGCCTAAAAACGCCGCCCATGAAGTAATCGGAAACAGTACACGCAACGGTTCCGCCAAAGTATGGATCAAGTACGCGCCGTCTTCCCGCGGAGCATCCAATTCATCGTACATCGGCGCCATAATACTGCCGCCGATCGTAACCGTCATGTAATCATCAAAAAACAGCGGAAATTGCATAAGCCAAGTCGCCATATTTAATTGCCGCGCCGATTTCACTTTACGTTTAACCAATCTTGCAAACGCATGCAATGCGCCGGTTTTACCAAGAAGTTTTGTAAATACGTTCAAAAAGCAGCACATCAGAACAATCCACAAAAAGTCTTGATTCGACATCGTCGTATACAACTGCTCTTTAAATCCGTCTACTACACCGACTCCTGTATTTAATGCTATCCCCAACATGGTGGCAAAAATCAGAGTCTCTAAAATGCGTTTCGTCAGCAACGTATAATAGAGAATGTATACGATTAATAAAGTTCCTATTCCTTCCGGTAAATGGTCTTTCCCCGGCGTCAGAAATATGACTCCCAATAAAAGTAAAAACGTAAGACCGTAACTCATGCACTTGTGCAAAACAGAATTGGGATCCAATAGAGTTTTGTATAACGACCGCATAATAAAACCCCCATATGTTCTTTCTTTTTAGTATACCAAATAATAATTATAGAAAAAACTCAAAAATAACTATTAAATAAAAAAAGAGACCATTATCTGATGGTCTCTTTGGCGTAATCAGCAGCTACCTATGCTCCCGGGCCGTTTCCAGCCAAGTACTTTCGGCGTTTACGAGCTTAACTACTGTGTTCGGC
>NZ_JACHHI010000008.1 GCF_014207605.1 Negativicoccus succinicivorans
CACCTGTACCCATGCCGAACACAGTAGTTAAGCTCGTAAACGCCGAAAGTACTTGGCTGGAAACGGCCCGGGAGCATAGGTAGCTGCTGATTACGTAGGGGTATAGCTCAATTGGTAGAGTAGCGGTCTCCAAAACCGTTGGTTGAGGGTTCAAGTCCTTCTGCCCCTGCCAATTGCATGACTCAGTAGCTCAGCTGGATAGAGCGTTTGACTACGAATCAAAAGGTCGGGGGTTCGAATCCCTCCTGGGTCACCACTTTAAAAGCCTTCATTTGAAGGCTTTTTTATTTACTGTATTTATATAAAATAACAAAATATAAACTATATTAAATTAAATAATGAGAACAAATGTTTATAATTTTACAGAAAAATAAACATATGATAATATTAACCATAGGGAATTCATATTTTCTAGAGGAGGAAACGATATGAAAAAAGCAGTAGGATTGACTTTATGTGCAGGTTTGTTGGCAGGAGCGTTTGGTGCGGCGGATGTATCTGCGCACGGTGTGTTTGTAGCGAACAGCCTGGATCAACGTGTGCTGGTTCTTGGGGAAGGACCCGGCAATAACGTCTATGATCCTGCTTGTGTACAAATGGTGGAAGGCTACGACAAGAATTTTCAACCGACTGCAGTGGATGTAGTTCGGCATGGTGATCATATTTCGTTTGCCAATACAGAAAATTTGGGTGTTACGACGACTTTCTTTGATTATGGCTACTTCACTAAAACTAAAGACGGTAAAACGGTAAATGCCCCGTTTGCGGAAGTGCCGAATGCAGTCAAAACAACACATGCGGTAAAATATAACGTGAATTATTGGAATCCGGAAGTCAAACCGGGTTATATCTACAACGTGCCGATACAAATCGTTCCGTCTGTCAACCCGTTGACGTTGCGCAAAGGCGATACCTTTGAGATTCGTGCTTACAAAGACGGCAAACCGATGGCCGATGCGCCGTTAATTAAAGACGTAATTAATGATCTGACCAATGAATCGAAAACCGATGCGAACGGTCGTGCGACAGTTACGGTGGCAGCTAACGGTTTGAATGTACTCGGCATAGAAATTGCGTATCCGACAGATGATCCAAATACACAGGTGAAATATTTCGCGTCCCTTTCCTTTATTATTGAGCCGGAATAAGCATAAAAAATTTTAATACCATTTGTAAAGATTAAAAGAAGACCTTTTTGCTACTATGTACAGTAAAAAGGTCTTCTTTTGCGTTTTTTTACATGATGAGATAAAGTGATATAGTTTGTCAAGCTTTAGTAATTTTTAGGAATACTGAAAGTTTAGACATGACCTTGAATAGTTTATTATCGATCGCTATGTTATAATGATTTTACATAGAAAAACTTTTGAGGGTGGATAGGAGACGCAGCATGGCATTTCAGTTAAAACCGAAAGAAGAAAAGTTCTTTGCATTGTTGGAAAAGCACGCAGAATTGGGTGCAAATGCAGGAAAAATTCTCTACGACTGTTTTGCAAACAAAATTGACAGTAAAGACGGACTGGAGGAAGTCCAGCGGTTAAAACGAGAAGGCGCGGAGGTTCGTTCAAAGACGATGGAGCGTTTGCAAAAAACGTTTATCACACCGATCGATCGTGAGGATATTCAATCGGTGATTGAACAGCTGGACACGGCTCTGGATGAAATTAAAGAAATCATGGACAAGATGGTTATGTATCATCCGGGCGAGCCGACTCCGGGCGCGGTTGCGATGGCACAGATCGTTGCGAAATGTATGGATGAAATTCGTAAATCGGTGTCGTATATGCGCAACCTTAAGGGTAATTATTTAAAGATTGAAGCACGCAGCATGAAAGTAAGCAATTTGGAATCACAGGGAGACGTCTACTACCATGAAGAAATGGCGAAACTCTTTACGGAATGTACGGATCCCATTCATATTATTAAATGGAAAGAAATTCTCTCGTCCATGGAAGAAGTGGTCGATGAGTGTGAAATCCTGGTCAATACTTTTCAGCGAGTCGTATTAAAATATGCATGAGCAACTACTTCTTTGGGGAGTTATTATACTTGCCATCGCATTCGACTATATCAACGGTTTTCATGATACAGCCAATGCGGTGGCAACTTCTGTGTCTACTCGCGCCATTCAACCGAAACATGCCATTATGATGGCGGCTATTTTAAACTTTTTCGGTGCTTTGGTAAGTACAGGAGTAGCCAAGACGATTGGCGGAGATATTATTTTATCACCGTCTTTTGTAAATTCAGAAGTCTTAATCGCGGCGCTGATCGGCGCCAATTTGTGGAATATTGCGAGTTGGTATTTCGGTATGCCGTCGAGTTCTTCGCACGCACTGGTTGGCGGTCTTATTGGCGCGGTTTCAGTGAGCGTCGGTTTTCAGGCGTTGGACTGGTCAGGAATCGGCACGATCTTTTTGGCGCTCGTTTTATCGCCGGTGATTGCCTTTGGCGGCGGTTTTTTTGTGATGGTTATGTTGCTATGGTTGTTTGGACGGCGTGCACCGTTTACCCTGAATCGTAAATTTCGTCGCTTGCAGCTTTTTACGGCGGCGGCGATGGCATTTTCGCATGGTTCGAACGATGCACAAAAGTCGATGGGTATTATTACTTTGGCGCTGCTTTCCGCCGGTCATCTATCGTCGTTTGAAGTACCTCTTTGGGTCAAAGTAGTGTGCGCCACGGCGATGGCGTTAGGGACGGCCGTAGGCGGTTGGAGAATTATTGCAACCGTAGGTCGGAAAGTGTTTCGCATGGAAAGTATTAACGGCTTTGCTGCGGATTTGAATTCCTCCATCGTTATTTCGTTGGCTACGATGTTGCACATGCCGGTCAGTACCACGCACGTTGTTTCGGGTTCTATTATGGGCGTCGGCTCTGCCAAACGTGTTACGGCTGTCAATTGGAATGTAGCGCGCAGCATGGTGGTGACGTGGGTTTCGACTATCCCGTTAAGCGGCTTGGTATCGGCATTTGTGTTTTGGTGTTTACGAGGATTCGGACTGTAGTCCGAATCTTTTCTATGTCGGTGTAGAGGTTTAGCGCTTACTGTTTACATGCTATAATGAGCATAGTTTTTGAAAATATTTGATTTATATAATAGGGGATTGGTAATGAGTATTGTCGAGTCATGGATGCCCTGGCTTTCCCGGTTGGAAACACCGGGATTAGTGATCTTCATCTCGCTTTTGATCGCTTTATATTTTTGGGTTACAGAAACTGATGTGGGTTTGGCGATCACCGCGCCGTGGACTATAAAAAATGACCGAGAGAGGATGGCGTTTTGCTCTCTCTATCGGCCGGGATTTCAGGCCAGTGAGCTTGGTTTGCTGGCCGCTTTTTGGCTACTGGAAGCTGTTTTTTTAGGGTTGCAAGGTGAGTACTATCAAGTCATTTGGATTGGCGCGGGCTTGGTTGTTTTGAATCTGCTGCTGCGTTTGGGAGCTGCCTGGAGCAGTGGTAAAACGATTAAGGGCGCACGTGCAATACATTTTGTGCATGCGCTGGTCTCGGTTGCTACCGTAATTTATCTGGTCACTGTAGGATTCTCCATTCTTTTAAATATGGGTATGGGGACAGTTACATCCGGCATGATTTTTTGGTCACCGATCGGAGTGGTTTGCGGTATTTGGGCCGTACTGGCTTGCACTTCGCACGGCGCGCTTTATGCAGCTTGGAAAACGACGAATCCGCTGCGCGAGAGATGTCGCGCTTTGGCATTGGTGATCCTGTTCCTGCATATTCTGCTGTCCATCATCTTGTTGCTGGCAATATATATGCTTGTGATTTTGCCGACACAGGTGAGGCCGATTTTTATTGGCGGCGGCGTGGTTTCTATTCTGATTTATTTTGCAATGTATGTAACAGCGCGTAAACGTCATGTAGGCGCAGCATATTTTCTGGGATATTTTGGCGCAATCGCGGCGTTTACCATGCATCAGCTGGTATTCTATATGATTATGCAGGAAACGGCGTCGCCGGTCGCCTGGGGGCAGATCGTGAACCGTTTACCGGCGTTATTTTTGCCGACGGTGGCGGTTGCTGTTTGCGGTGCGATTCTCGCACTGATATATAAGTGGAGTCGCCCCGTCATCGACTTGCCGCGTACCATAGGTTGGAAACAGAACGAGAAATAGGGAAAGGGCAGAACTTTGTTTTTTCAAAATCTATGCTATAATGTAGTTGTACAGTGTTTACTGTACCCTGATTTCAGGAGCTCTATTGATGATATTTTCCCTGATTATCAATAGAGTGTCGGTATTCTTCTCCTCTATGAATATCGACTAAAAAAGGTGACTGCGGTCACCTTTTTTATTGCTTAATTTTCTGTCATGATTTTTAACTTAAAACTGTATATTGATGTATGACAAGAAGAACTCTATGATGATCTATATCAATGAAAGGAGTACTTATGAATGAAAAATCAGTCGAGTTATCGGTACTCAGTTGTCTGACCGTACACGATCTGAGTCTGATGGGACGTTGTGCATTGTCTGTCGCCATTCCGGTCTTGGCGGCATTGGGCGTACAGGCGGTACCGTTGCCCACTGCCCTTTATAGCAATCATCTGGGGTTTGCTCATCACTATATGCTGCCGCTCGATGAAGAAATACCTAAATTTGTGAAAGCATGGGAAGTGAACGGCGTTCACTTTGATGCTTTTTATAGCGGTTTTCTGGCTAATCCCGAGCAGATTCGATTGGTACATAACCTGATTCAGCGCTATACCCATCCGGGAGATTTGATTATGATCGATCCGGCCATGGCGGATCGCGGCAAAATGTATTCCGCATTTGACCATACGATGGTGCAAGCCATGCGCAATCTATTGCGTGATGCGACGATAACAACGCCCAATTATACCGAATCCTGTTTCTTATGTGATGTGCCGTACCATGCCGGACAGGTTTCAAAAGAGGAGGCACGGCGGTTAGCGATTGAGATTGCCGCGCTCGGACCGGAAACGGTGGTGATTACGTCATTACCGGTGGAAAAAGGTCATTTGGCTAACTATTTGTATGACCAAAGCACGCAAACGGAGGCGTGGTTTACCTTTGCAGAAATTCCGTTACCCGCGGTAGGAACGGGCGATTTATTTGCGTCCGCGCTAGTCGGTTTGCGACTTAAAGGAGTGCCGTGGGCCGGAGCCGTGCAAGTCGCCGGTCAATTTGTGACGAATGGAATCAAACGCCTACAGGAAGCCGGAACAAAAATTGAAAACGGCGTGCCGTTTGAATTGGAATTGCCATATTTGTGGCAGGAAGGTGAAAAATATGCAAAATAGCAATACTATAGAAAAACGAAGTCAATCGACAAGACAAATGGTATATATGGGAGTAGCCATCGCGCTTTGCGTCGTCGCGACAATGGTGCTTATCCCCATGCCCGGTGGCGCTATGGTTCATATGGGCAGCGCGGCACTTTACATTATCGGAATTGTTTTCGGTCGTTGGGTAGGTGCCGTCGGTGGCGGTATCGGCTCGATGATTTTTGATGCTATCGTGGGATTGACCGGATATACACCGTTTTCACTCGTTATTAAAGGCGTGGCAGGTTACCTCGTCGGTTACTTCGGACACACGCCGAATCGCCGGCCCAGCTACGGACGTGTGCTGATCGCGACATTGATCGCGTCGCTCTGGACTTTGGCAGGGTATGTGGTTGCCTGGTGGGCGGTCATCGGCAGCTGGCAGGCGGCGATTGCCAATATTCCGTTTTCGCTCATGACATCTGCGTTAGGGATTGTCGTAGCATTAGCGGTAGGTCCGAAATTGTATGAATTGATTCACAAGAAAAAATAATAGAGACCAAAAGGGGAAGCCTGTCGCTTCCTCTTTTGGTTTTAGAGAAAGTCTTTATTGATGCAGGTATTGTACAATACTGCAATTGTGATTTCATTCATAAACTATCCCTGTAAGTCCGTCGACAATTAGTGCGACGGCTTTTTATTTTTATATGCACTGACGAGAATTTGGAAGAGTTCGGTTTTTAGATTTATTTACTAAAACGTCGAAAATGTGTCCCTGTCTACGTTTACATCAAAGTGGTAACAACATATTTATGCAAACGGTCGCAGATGCGTTCAATGTAGATGCCCGCTGGTATGCAAATAAAAATGAAAACGCAGGCAATGACAAAATGTTTCACCGTTTTATATCTAAATTTTGTATAATAATATAAAATGTTTGGGAAATGGGGAAGAGTATGACTTTACCTGCAAAGCATCACTTTGTGTTGGGAACGGCATTTCACGCTCCTGCTTGGGGAGAAGTCGAGGTGCTTGCTGATGCGCTTTTTGAAATCAATGGGGCGGGCACATTGGAACGTGTGCTGCTGCCCCGGGACGCCGACTATGCGAAAGCGGTAGACGATGCCCGCGCGAAGGGTGAACTGGAAGAGTTATCCGCCACGCAATATCTTTTGCCGGGATTTGTCGATCTGCATATTCACGCGCCGCAATGGGAAAACATAGGTAACGCTTTACATGTCCCGTTAGAGGATTGGCTGCAGAAATACACGTTCCCGCTCGAACAGTCACTTGCCGATGGAGAAAAAGCGGCGTCGGTATTTGCGGATCTTGTCATGCGCAGTTTGGCAAACGGTACGACGACTGCGCTGTATTACGGCACGCAAAATGTAGACGCCACTGTGTTGCTCGGCGAAGTATGCCAAACACTGGGCCAACGCGCGGCACTCGGTAAAGTGGTAATGGACAATCCCGAGCAATGTCCGGATTACTATCGTGACGCATCCGCGGGTGCGGGAATTGCCGGTACGGAAGAGACGATTGAACGCATCATGGCGCTTACTGATGAGCGGCAATTGTTGACGCCGGTCATTACACCCCGTTTTGTGCCGTCCTGTACGCCGGCCGCGCTGAAAGGACTCGGAGAATTGGCGGAGCGGTACCCGATTCCGATCCAAACCCATTTATCCGAATCGGACTGGCAGGCCGGTTATGCGCACGAACATTTCGGCACATCGGATGCGCAGGTTTTGGACTCATTCGGCCTTTTGACAGATCGTGCGGTGATGGGGCATGCGACGCAATTGACAGAAACCGAGGCGGAATTGGTCGCCGAACGCGGTTCGACAATTTCCCATTGCCCGATTTCCAATGCGTTTTTCGGTAATGCCGTATATCCGGTTCGCCGTCGGCATGCGCAAGGGGTCAAAGCGGGTTTGGGTACGGATGTGTCCGGCGGTTTTGCACCGTCGATTTATGCGAATATTCGCCAGGCGATTATCTCCAGTCGTATGCTGGAAGACGGTGTTGACGCGAATCTTCCCGCCGCGAGTCGCGGTGTGGCGGAGTCACGTATTGATTTTCGCCATGCGTTTTATATGGCGACGACGGCGGGCGGCAAAGCATTGCATCAAAATATCGGTCTGTTTTTACCGGGATATCATTGGGATGTGCAGCTGATCGATGTGGCCGCCCCCCATTCCGATATTGTTTTGTATAGCGAGGACGATACACAGTCTGTCTTGCAGAAAATTTTATTTACCGCCAACCGTGCCAATATTACTAAAGTATGGGTACAGGGACAATTGGTGTCAGGTCGTTAAGGAGAACTCATGGAGTCAGCGAAGAATTTGCAGGAAACACAGTACGAAGGACATTTAATTGTTGCGCCGAATGAAAAATTGCCTTGGAATAAAATTATTTTTCTCGGTTTGCAACACGTGTTGGCGATGGATGTGTACGTAGTACCGTTTGTCATCGCGTCGATTTTAAGCTTGGGGGTCGCGGAAGCGTCGATTCTAATTCAGGCGACATTTCTGGCAGCGGGGATTGCAACGATCATTCAGGCGCATTTTTGTATGCGCTTACCGATCGCGCAAGGCCCGAGTTATGTGCCGATCGGAGCTATTGTCGGGATAACAATGGCCGCCGGCGGCGGATTTTTAGGGCTGAATGAAGTGTTCGGTTCGACGATGGTGGCCTCGCTGCTGTTGGTCGTGCTCGGTTTGACCGGTGTGTTTCGTAAACTGATCAATGTGTTGGTGCCGCGTCTGGTGGGCGGTACGATTATTTTAATCATCGGGTTGTCGTTGCTGCCGGTGGCGCTGGATTCAAATATTTACGCGATTTACGGAACGGAAACTGTGACACAGAATATTTTACTGGCATTGGTTTCGGTTGTGACCTTGATCTTCTGCGTGACCTTGGGTATTCACATGGGTAAAAAAGGAAATTGGCTACGAACCGGTGCCGTCATTTTTGCGCTGGCGGCGGGAAGTGTTGCGGCACAGGTGATGGGACGCTTTCAATGGGAAAGCGTGGCGGCGGCCGGTTGGCTTGCGCGGCCGCATTTGGCATTTATCGATTACATGCCGAGCTTTACACCATCGGCTATTTTAACGATGATTTTCGTGTTCTTCGTGTTGATGGCGGAGACCACCGGTACCTGGTTTGCGATCGGATCGGTGATCAATGAAGATGTCACACCGAAACAGGTCGATCGCGGCGTGGTCGGTGAAGGCCTCGGCTGTTTGGTATCGAGCCTCGTCGGTTCGACACCGGTCACCGGCTATTCGACCAATGCCGGTCTGATTTCCATCACCGGTGTCGCCAGCCGGTACGCGTTTTACGGCGCCGGAGCGTGGCTGATGATGTTCGGCTTGTCCGGCAAATTGGCGACATTGATTGCGTCTATTCCGGCACCGGTGATCGGCGGTGTGTTCGTGGTCGTTTGCGCGATTATCTCCCTTTCGGGAATTCGTATTTTGAAACAGGAGCGGCTTACGGAACGCAATATGTTTGTCATCGGCGTCCCGATGGTTATTTCGTTGGCGTTGTATTTACTGCCGAAAGACTACATGGCAACGCTGCCGGAGTTGCTGCAATATGTACTTGGTTCGACCGTGGCATCGGCGGCCATTGTGGCAATCGTTTTAAATTTGATTTTGCCGCAGGAGGACTGATCATAAAAACGGACTCGTAAGAGTCCGTTTTTTGTATAATAGGGAGAGGAGGTAACTATGCATTGGCAAGATCCGGTAACGGTCATTAAAGGCATCGGTAAAGCCGCAGAACAACGTTTAGCTGTGCTTGGCATACATACCGTGGGCGATTTGCTGCAATATTATCCGCGCGCCTATCGTGATTATTCACAAGTAGTGCCGATCCGTGCTCTGGCGGACGGTGCTGACGTGACTGTGGCAGGCGTCATCACAAAAGTGCAGGAGCGACGGCCTCGCCCGCGCTTGTCTATTTTAAATGTGATAGTAAATGATGACAGCGGCAATCTCGAACTGGTTTATTTCAATCAGCCGTTTAAACGAAAGCTGTTTCATGAGGGCGATCGGATTATCGCTTTCGGACGCATTAAAGCGGGCTATGGTAAATATCAAATGAATTCGCCCGAGGTAGTGTTCCCTGACGAAGGGAGCGCGGTCGAAGGTAAGTTGCAACCGGTCTATGGCTTGACGGAAGGCATCCGGCCGGCAAGTCTGGAGCGTTGGATCCAAACGGCATTGGCTGCAATAAAGGATATTCCCGAGACATTACCGGCGGATGTGCGTCAGCAGCTCGGCCTGCGTTCGCGCGCTGAGGTGACGCGTCTTGCGCATCAACCGCCGGATCAGGAAACAGCGACCGCGGTGCGTCAGGAATTGGCCTTTGAAGAACTTTTCTTTTTGCAACTTGGCGTTTTGCGGTTGCGCGCGCAGCGTGAGATAGGAGCTGTCGGCATCAAATGTGCACCGAACGGCAATCGTTTTCGACAGCTGATGCAAACCTTACCGTACCGTTTGACCGGCGACCAGCAAAAGGCATTGGCGGATATCTGCGATGATATGGAAGGGATCTTGCCGATGCGGCGGTTACTGCAGGGCGATGTCGGCAGCGGTAAAACGGTAGTGGCGGCGCTTGCGATGACGAAAGCGGCGGAAAACGGGTACCAGTCGCTTTTGATGGCACCGACGGAAATTCTCGCGAATCAGCACTATGAAACGCTGCAGCCGCTCTTAGCACCGCTCGGTATCCGCGTTGCCAATTTGACGGGGAAAACCAATAAAAGCGAGCGGGAAGATATTCTTGCCGGACTGCTTGACGGTAGCGTAACGGTATGTATCGGTACGCATGCCCTTTTAGAAGATGACGTGGAATTGAAGGCCCTGGGACTGGTCGTGACAGATGAGCAACACCGCTTCGGTGTACGGCAACGCATGCGCTTGGAAGAAAAAGGGAGCGCACCGCACACGTTGGTCATGACCGCGACTCCGATTCCGCGTACATTGGCCTTGTCCGTATATGGCGATTTGGATATATCTCTCATTCGTGAAATGCCTCCGGGGCGCAAACCGGTCCAGACTTTTGCGGTGAACCGCTCGTATATGCCGCGAATTTTACGTTTTTTGGAGAAAGAAATGACACGGGGACACCAAGTCTATGTTGTCTGCCCGCTTGTCGAAGAATCCGAAAAAATGGATTTAAAGGCCGCTGTAGAGGTATACGAAGAGCTGGAAAAGCGATTTCACGAATTCGGCGTCGGTCTGGTTTATGGCGGGTTAAAAGCGGACGCCAAACAGGCGGTGATGACAGCTTTTGCCAAGCGACAATACCATTTGCTGGTCGCCACCAGCGTGGTGGAGGTCGGCGTAAATGTGCCGAATGCGACGGTCATGCTCGTGGAAGGCGCAGAGCGTTTCGGCTTAGCGCAACTGCACCAGTTGCGCGGTCGTGTCGGCCGCGGCAGCGCGCAGGCATATTGTATTTTGGTAAGCGACAGCCAAACCGAACTGGCGCAGGAGCGTTTGCGTTACATGGCTGAAATTCAGGACGGTTTTACGTTGGCGGAAAAAGATTTACTGCTGCGCGGTACGGGGGAGCTTTTCGGATATCGACAGCATGGTTTGCCGGATCTTAAAGTGGCAGATCCCATTCACGACTTACCGCTCTTGGTGAAAGCGCGTGAAGTGGCGGAAAGCTATGCTCAAACAACCGATTCTGTATTGCTTGGCGAATTACAAAAACGGTTCGGGAAAGCATTTCTTACATTGTTGCAGCATTAAAAAAAGACGCTTACGCGTCTTTTTTTTGTGTGGCTTGCCAATCGGCGAGCATGGCATGAACATCCGGCTTGGAGCAGGAATTTAGCGGCAATTCCGCATATTGCAGCCAATAGCGCGGCCGCTCGATTGACGGCAAGCGCAGCGCCATTTTTCGCAATGTGGAAAGAGGCTGCTTTTGTTCGACAACCACAGCGGCGGCCGGCACTTCACCGCGCTTCGTATCGGGCACGGCAAATATGGTAACATCTTTGATCAGGGGCGTTTCACGTAATGCATCCTCGACTTTAGCGACGGAAATTTTACGTCCGGCGCAATTAATCACCGCATTGGAGCGACCGGTAAAACGAATATTGCCGCGCGGCGTCCATGCACCGGTATCGCCGAGGGTCATTTCGTGATCGCTGCCGATAACGCCAAAAGGAGTTGTCACGTAAATCGACGCATCCTTAATTCTGACCCTGACCTGCGGAAACGGTTTACCGACGATACCCGGCTCCCGATCCCACTCGTCAATGTGGCAATAGGTAATATAATTAAGCTCACCGGCGCCGTAATATAACGTAATCAGCGCCTGCGGGAAATGATTTTGCAACGCGGCGGAAAGCTCTTTGTCCAACGACTGCGAGCCGGTAAAAACAGCACGCATAGCGGGCGCAATATCCGTTTTTGCCGCGCGCAGGATCTGGCGCAATTTCACCGGCAGAAGATACAGCGTGTTGATGGATTCCTCTTGGAGGATATACCACCAGCGGCGCGGTGCATACGCGGAAATCGTACGGGCAAACCCGCCGGCCCAAAACACACAGGCAAACGAGTTGAAATTCCCGGTAAAGCTGAATGAGCCATGGAAAAATAAGCGGGATTTTTCATTAATTCCAAAAATTTTATTTTGAATGGGGAAATAGTCTGTCCAGCTGTGTTCTTCCCGCCAAAAAAGTTTGGGCAGCCCCGTACTGCCGGACGACAGAATACCGAATTCCGCCGCGGCCGGAATTTTTGTCACGTCAGATGGGCCGATGGTACCGTCGAAAAGGCAGAGACCATTTGACTCGGCAATATTTCGCACATCTTCCGCCGGCAAATCGGGGTGGCAAAGGACCGGTCGTAAACCGGCTTTGCGTGACGCTAGAAAAAGCAACCATTGTCGCGCGGGATCCGTTTCTTGAATAAGGACTCCGCTGCCGGACGGAAACGGTAAATTTGCGGCAAGCGCGTCGATTTCATGAAACAATTTGGCATAAGTATACCTTTTTTCATCGACTTGCAGCGCTATTTTTTCCGGACATGCTTTAGCCCAGTGGCGGAGGCGGTGAATAAAATTACTCATGGCAACGCTCCACGATTATGGCGCAACCTGTGCCGCCGGCGCCGGCGATTGCACACAGTCCGTAACGACCTTTGATAGCATGCAGGCGGGCCAGCAAGTGGGTCAAAATGATGGCCCCCGAGGCACCGTACGGATGACCGTAGGCCAACGCGCCGCCGAGCGGATTATACCGATCGACAAGTTGCGGATACGAACGCGCAAAGAGATAATCGATGATGGCAAACGCCTCATTCCATTCGATTGTATCCATATCGTCCATTTGCAAATGAGCCGCTTGCAACGCTAATGTACTGACGTGTTTTACACCGAGCGGAGACAGTAAAGGATCACTGGCGCCTTGCGCGACCGCAATGATTTTGGCAAGCGGTCGTAAGCAGTACCGTTCAATTGCTTCTTGACCGGCGAGCATGGCAAACGCAGCCCCGTCATGAATCAGGCAGGCATTGCCGGCTGTAATGTGTGTACCCGGACCTAAGAGCAACGGTAAACGCTGCAGAAGTTGCAAACGCATGTGCGGTCGTAAACATTCATCGCTCGCCAATTCGGGCACCGATACGAGCCAATCCTTTAACGTATTTGTTTTGGCATTGGCCAATGCTCGTTGGTGGCTTTGCAATGCCAACTCGTCCAGTTCTTCGCGTGTCGCGCCGAGCGTTTGTACTGCTCGCTCGGCACCGCGAAGCATCGCGTCGGCAGCGATTTCACCGGGAGAAAATTGCGCCGTCTTGTAAGAACCTTGGCGTTCATCATTCGGTGCATAAGTGCGAAGGGGTTGTAACGACGCGCTCTCCATACCGCCGGCAATAATGATCTCATGAATACCCGCAGCAATTTGCGCATATCCGGTACTGATGGCGGTCAAAGCGGAGGCGCATTGCATATCGAGCGTCCACGCGGGTATGCTTTCAGGCAGTTCACTGTAAAGCGCGCCGAGCCTCGTGAGATTCCCACCGGTGCCGACCGCATTGCCGCCGATAACCGCATCGACATGCGGGCGATTGGCGGCATTCCACAGCTTTGTCATTACGGCCGCTGCCAATTTTTCCGGGGGTGTATAACGAAGACTGCCGCCGGAAACGCCAATCGGCGTCCGGCGGCAGTCAACAAGATAAACTTCGCGCATATTACACTCGAATCTTTAAGGCAATGAAAGCGGCGACAATGGTTTTTAAAATATCGCCCGGAATAAACGGCAAAGCACCTGCTACGATGGCCGGCCAGAGACTCATATGCAGTACGATCATCATGCCGAGCACACCGCCGATATAGGTAATCGGAATACCGATGAAGACGCCTGCCGCCACGTAGTGCCAGAACGAACGCACCTTACCTTTGAACATGCTGACTAAAGGATAGGCAACTATAAATGCAAAAATAAAACCGCCGGTCGGACCAAATACCTTACCTAAACCGCCAACACCGCCGGTGAAGACGGGCAATCCAGCCGCACCGCACAAAGTATAAACGACGCACACAATCAAAGTTTGTTTCGGCGGCAATAAAAAAGCGGTCAAGTTAAAGACCAAGGTTGTCATGGTAATCATGGCGGGGGTAAACGGTAAGGGGATGGCAATAAAGGCGGCTACAAACAGAAGCGCGACCAGCAAGGCCATTTTGGTTAAATCACGTGCTGTTAAAGAACTCATTTTGCAACTCCTTTTTTAAATGATAGTGTAAAGGCAAGTCCGAATGCTGTATACGCTTGTACCATCGTGCCGTCGGTTATTAAATAAATAAGAGTATTGCTTTTTACGGCATGATGGAAACGCATGTCGCAGGAAACTACATCGCGGTGATCCTGAAGCCAGGCGGTCAACATCTGATATCCCGGCACCACCGGACAATTTCCATGATGGATCGGATTGGTATCATCCATAGCGTCGACAAACGCATGTACTTCATCGACGCTAAACGAGCGCCAAGGCAAAGCGTTTTGCGGAATCGCCTCCGTGTGCTCCGCGTGCGGATGCGGTGCACCGGCAAGCAAGGTCATCACGAGCGTACCTGTTGTATCGCTGACCGTGACGGTAGCGGCGTTACGGCGCGTGCGAACCTCGGCATGAGAAGTGGCCGGCGTCAGCATCAGACGCAAGCGACCGATAACAACCTCCGCGGTAAGACCGGTTTCCAAACGGCAAGCTGTTTTATACAATGAGTGCATGCAGATCTCCTTTTCGTGAGATATTATAACGAAGATTCCGCAAATAGTCAACAAACAAAAATATAATAGTTTACAATAAAGCTAATCCATTACGCGTATGCATTGGCTAAAAGTTTGCGTGTTATAATAACGGTAAACAAGCGAAACGAATGACGGGAGGTAAAAATGCTTACACTACAATATCAGGGGCAAGCTTTGAAAGTACCTGAAGGCACCACCGTGGGGACGGTCTGGGAAAGCGTTAAGGAAACGGCTCCGGACGCAGTATTCGCATTGGTGGACGGGCAGACGCTCGATTTCACGACTGCTTTGGAAAATAACGCCGTCATTAGTTTCGAGACATTGCAATCCGCTGTTGGCAATCGTGCGTATCAGCGGACTTTGATTATGCTGATGGCTATGGCTGTCCAGGAATTGTATCCGGATGCCAGAGTGCAGATTGAACATTCCCTCGGACGAGCTTTGTACGGGCAGATCATTCAGAATCGACCGACGACGCTTTCGCAAATACAAAAGATTGAAGATCGGATGCATGAAATTGTGCAGGAAGGTCGACCGATCATTAAACAGACGGAAAGTAAAGAGGAAGCGATCGCCTATTGTCGAAAAGTGGGGCGTTTGCGTGCAGTAGAACGTTTGCAGGAACTGCGTCCGGAACGGATTTATCTCTACCGTTGCGGCGATTATGTTGATTTTTACTTCGGCCCGTTATTGCAGGGTATGAACCGGGTAAATGTGTTTGATATCGTCCATTACGCGCCCGGATTTTTATTGCGTTTTCCCAGTATTTATTCGGCGCACACTTTGCCTGAGTATGTGGAATTGCGTGAGTTTTCACGCGTCTTTTTTGAAGCGACGAGCTGGAGCGAACAGGTGGGTTGTCGCTATGTAGTGGATTTAAATCGCGCGATTGCCGACGGCCGCATCAAAGATATTATTGCCATGGCGGAAGCGCGGCATGAAAAGCAGTTGGCGCAAATTGCCGACCGTGTCGCTGCCAGTCGTCCCGGTATTCGCTTAATCACTATCGCCGGACCGTCTTCGGCGGGGAAAACGACCACGATGCGGCGACTGATGGTACAAATGCAGGTTAACGGTATTCAACCGGTGATGATTTCTCTAGACGATTATTTTTATAGTTTAGACGATCGTCCGCGGACAGAAAATGACGAAATCGATCATGAATCCGTTGATGCGTTGGATACGACGCTTTTAGAACGGCAGCTGACGGCTCTTTTAGCGGGTGAGCCCGTAAAACTTTCCCGCTATGACTTCGTGCACGGTAAGCAATATTTTGCGGAGCAAGAAACCACCTTGCCTCCCAATCAGCCAATTATTTTGGAAGGTCTGCATGCGTTGAATCCGAGCGTTTCGCGTGCCGTTCCTGCGTACCAGCGGCTACATCTTTACCTGGGTGCATTGACGCAGTTGACCATCAGTGATCACAATCGAATTTCCACTACGGATACACGCTTATTGCGTCGTATGGTCCGTGACAATCAGTTTCGTGCGCACAGCGCGGAAGAGACGCTGAAAATTTGGCGTAATGTACGATTTGGCGAAGAATCCTATATTTTCCCGTTCCAGGAAGAAGCGGATATTATTTTTAATACGGCGCTGTTGTATGAACTCCCGGTACTTAAGGTATTGGCAGAGCCGCTTTTGAAGGCGATTCCGAACACTTCACCGGTAGCCAATGAAGCACATCGTTTATTGGAGTTTTTAAGTATTTTTCAACCATTGAATCCGGCGATGGTACCGTCGAATTCAATTCTACGTGAATTTATCGGTACGGCGGGACATGATCAATGTGTACCGCGGACATTGATGGTGTGACCGGTATAGGAGAGGAGGCGACCATGACACCTTTTGTACATCTGCATACGCACACGGAGTACAGTTTGTTTGATGGGATCAGTCGCATCAAAGACTTGGTCGCTTACGTCAAAGAACTTGGTCAGGAGGCGCTGGCCATCACCGACCATGGCGTTATGTACGGTTCAGTCTATCTGTATAAAGAAGCGTTAAAGCAGGGAATCAAGCCGATCATCGGGTGTGAAGTATATGTGACCGAGCGGGAGCTCGGCGCGCAGGATTTAGGCGGCAAAGAGAAGCTGCGTCATCTGATTTTGCTGGCGGAAACCAATGAGGGCTATCGTAACTTGTCAAAGCTCGATACGATAGCCAACACGGTCGGGTATTGGCGTAAACCGCGTGTGAACCGCGCAGCGATTGCACAATATGCCGACGGTTTGATTGCGCTGTCCGCATGCATTAACGGTGAGCTGCCGCAAGCATTGCTGGCCGGCGACGAAGCAAAGGCACGGGAAATCATCGAATGGTATATTCAAACATTCGGTCGTGAAAATTATTTTATTGAATTACAGGATCACGGATTACCGGAAGAAAAAGCGGTACGTGAATCACTAATTGCATTGGCACGTGAATACGGTGTCGGTATAGTGGCGACCAATGATTTCCACTATATTCAACGGGAAGATGCCGGTGCCCAAAACGTGCGCCTGTGTATTTCCACCGGACAAACGTTAGATAATCAGACCTTCAAGTTTGCCAATGACGAGTACTATTGCAAATCCGGCGACGAGATGGCGGCGCTTTTTTCCGATGTTCCCGAAGCCCTCAGCAATACGGTGGCTATCGCGGAGCGTTGCCAAGTCGATTTTGTATTCGGTGAGCATCACTTGCCCGCGTTTCAGGTACCGGAAGGATTTACCGCGCAAACCTATTTGCGCAAATTGTGTGAAGAAGCGCTGCCAACGCGTTACGACGTCATCAGTAATGAAGTCAGAGAACGGTTGGAGTATGAACTCGGAATCATTGAAAGCATGGGTTTCAGTGACTACTTTTTGATTGTCATGGATTTTATCGCCTATGCGCGATCGCAGGATATTGCGGTAGGGCCGGGGCGCGGCTCGGCAGCGGGCAGTATCGTTGCTTACTTATTGGGCATTACCAATCTCGATCCGTTGGTACACGGGCTGCTGTTTGAACGCTTTTTAAATCCGGAGCGTATCAGTATGCCGGATATTGATACCGATATCGGATATAAAGGTCGTGCGGATGTCATCGACTACTTGGCGCGCAAATACGGCTCCGAGCATGTCGCACAAATCATCACGTTCGGCACGATGGCAGCCAAAGCGGTTGTGCGTGATGTCGGGCGTGTCATGAATTTGCCGTACCCCGATGTGGATCGTATCGCGAAGATGATACCTGGCGGACCGGGCGTGACGCTTGCAGATACGTTGGCAAGCGTGAAGGAATTTCGGACAGCTTATGACAGTGAGCCGCAAATTCGTCAGCTTATCGATTATGCGTTGGCATTGGAAGGATTGAGCCGTCATGCCGGAACGCACGCGGCAGGGATTGTGATCAGTAAGGATCCCGTTGCCGAACACGTACCGTTGCAAAAGTCTGCAGATGATTATTTGCAGACGCAATATGAAAAAGATACCGTAGAAGAGCTCGGATTGTTGAAAATGGACCTTTTGGGTTTACGTAACTTGACTGTGATCCAGGAAACCGTTGAACTGATCCGAAATAATCGAGGTATCATCGTGGATGTGGATCATTTACCCGAAACCGATCCTGAAACGTGCGCGATGCTTTGCGAAGGCGATACCGTCGGTGTATTTCAATCGGAATCGTCCGGATTTACGGCGCTTTTAAAACAATTACGACCGGAAGGGTTTGCCGATTTGATTCCGATGGTAGCACTGTATCGTCCGGGACCGCTCGGCAGCGGGATGGCGGAAGATTTTATTCGCCGCCGTCACGGCGATGCGCAGGTGGAATACCTGCATCCGTTATTGGAACCGATTTTAAAAGAAACATTTGGCGTTATCTTGTATCAAGAACAAGTGATGCAAATTTCGTCTGTCCTTGGCGGCTTTACTCTCGGTGAAGCAGACTTGCTGCGTCGTGCGATGGGCAAAAAGAAAGAAGACGTCTTGATGGCGCAGCGCGATAAATTTTTAGCGGGAGCGGAACAGAAAGGCATCCCTACCATGATCGCTAATCATGTTTTCGATCAGATGGTGTATTTTGCGGGCTACGGTTTTAATAAATCACACTCCGCCTGCTATGGATTGATTGCCTGGCAAACCGCTTATTTGAAAGCACATTATCGGCCGGAATTTATGGCGGCGATGATGTCGAGTTATAAAGAAAACAGTGATAAATTAAGCCATTATATTGCCGACTGCCGTCTGCACGGCATTCGTGTTTTGGGACCGGACATTAATCAAAGTGCGGTCGATTTTACGGTGGAAAAAGAAGCGATTCGATTCGGCCTTTCCGCGGTTAAAAATGTGGGCGACGGTCTGGCGGAAGCGATCGTCAAAGCGCGCGAAAATATTTTGCAGGAAGAACAGGCAAAGGGTGACACACCGGTCGGTTTCCGGTCACTCATTGATTTGGCGGAGCATGTAGCAGTCAACAAGCGCGCTGCCGAATCCCTGGTTCGTGCCGGTGCTATGGATCATTTGGCAGATGCGGAAGGAATTCATCGCGCTCAAATTTATGAAGCGGTACCGGAGGCAATTCGGATCGGCACAACAGAGCGGGAAAATGCCAATTCATTGCAAACCGGATTGTTTGATAACATTCCGTTAGCTGTACCGACATTGACCTATCTCAATGTACCTGCCTGGGATCTTGCGACGCTCTTGGCCGGCGAAAAAGAAACGCTCGGTTTTTACGTGAGCGGCCATCCTCTTTCTCCCTATGAAGAAATTTTACGCAAGGCAACACCCATTTATGAATTACGCGAAAACGGTGAGACATATGATCAGCGAAAAGTATGGATTGGCGGTACAGTAACGGCTTTACGTCGACTTTTGACGAAGCGCAATGAGCAAATGGGCTTTGCCACGGTGGAAGACTTCGGGGCTAATATCGAAGTCGTGGTTTTCCCTAATCTTTGGGAAGACGTCGCGGCATTGTTAGCGGTGGACGCCGCTGTTTTGATCGATGGTCGGACGCAAGCCAATGAGCGCGAAACAAAAATTATTGCGCAGGCGGTATATCCGTTGGAACTGGTCGCCAATCAGACCGTCGTGGTGCCGGAGTGGAACGCGATGAAATCCGCTGTGATACCTGATGAAGCGCAGACAACGGGCACCACTCCGCAGGCGTCGGAGTCGGAAGTGTCGCTTGCGACCGGTAGGGTGCCTAAGGCCATTGATTTGCACATTGATGCGGCGCATGAGGGCGTTTCCGTGAGTCAAGCCTTGGCAACTATTTTAACGACGCATCACGGAACGATACCGGTTACGTTAATTGTGGAACGAACCGGTCTGACGGTACCCATGAATGAAGCGTACTATATTGATGGCAGTCGTGAAGTCATTACGCAATTGCAAGCTCTTTTGGGAAACACCAAGGTTGGAATAAAGGAGGCTTAAATGCAGATTTTAGTGTGTGTAAAGCAGGTACCGGATACGTCGCAGGTCAAGCTGGATCCTAAAACAAATCGCTTGCAACGAGCCGGCGTGCCGAATATTTTGAATCCTTTTGATGAGCACGCAGTGGAAGAGGCGCTCGCGTTAAAAGACAGTTGTGGTGCGACCGTCACGGTCATTACAATGGGACCGCCGCAAGCAAAGGAAGTGCTGAAAGAGTGTTTAGCCAAGGGTTGTGACCATGCGTATTTAATCAGTGATCGAGCATTCGGCGGGGCGGATACGTTGGCGACGGCGTATACGCTGGCGACAGCGATTCGTACGCTCGGTATTTTTGACTTAATTTTTTGTGGTAAGCAGGCCATTGATGGAGATACGGCGCAAGTGGGGGCGCAAATTGCGGAAATGCTCGACTGGCCGCAAGTCAGCGGAGCCGTAGCTTTTACTCTGAAAGGAACCACGGCACAAATCGTACGCGAGCATGAGGACGGCTACGAGACGATAAAAGTAGAATTGCCGGTATTGGTGACGACCACTAAACATCTGAATACGCCGCGCTATCCGTCACTTCGCGGGCTGATTGCAGCACGAACAGCGGAAATAAAAACGCTCACGGCGGCGGATCTGCCTGTTGAACCGGAACGAATCGGCATGGCCGGTTCGCCGACGCAGGTGCGTCGTGTGTATACGCCGCAAGGTCACAGCCATGGTGAAATTTTTGCTGATTTGTCCGAGCAACAAGCGGTGCAGGCTTTGCTCGCAAAACTCAAAGAGCGCGGTTTCGAACGCCAAGGAGGTGCCCAATGAACGAACAAGCACATCACCTTTATGTTGTCGCGGAGCATTTTGAAGGGAAGTTGCGACCGGTCACCATGGAACTGATCGGCAAAGCGCACGAATTGGCGGAAGTGAGCGGGGAAGAAGTTCATGCCGTGCTTATCGGGGCAAATGTAGAAGACTTGGCGCAAAATCTCATCGCGGTCGGTGCAGACGTGGTGCATTATCTGACGGCGAGTGAATTAAAAGAATATTCGACAGAGGGATACACTTATGCACTCGAGCGGTTGTGCCGTGAAGTTCAACCCGCTGCGATTTTAATCGGAGCCACCCACAACGGGCGCGATCTGGCGCCGCGCCTTTCGGCGCGACTGCAATGCGGTGTAGTGGCCGACTGCACCGATATTAAGATGGACGCCGAAACACGTTCGTTGACATGGACGCGTCCTGCGCTGGGAGGTAATATTTTAGCGGATATTATTTGCCCAAAACATCGACCGCAAATGGGGACGGTGCGACCGAACGTATTTCCGAAACCAGTACCGGACTCCTCTCGTAAAGGACATGTTGAGAAGCGGGCGATAGAAATTCCCGAAGGTACTATTCGCACACGTCGTACGAATTATGAACAGGTACCGCAGGAAGAGGTCAATCTCGAAGATGCGGAGATTATTATCAGCGGCGGGCGAGGCATGGGATCGGCGGAAGCGTTTCGCAAGCTTCATACGCTGGCTCGGAAATTAGATGGCACGGTCGCGGCTTCGCGTGCGGCCGTTGATGCCGGTTGGGAACCGTCTATTCATCAGGTCGGCCAAACGGGCAAAAATGTCGGCCCGAAAATTTATTTTGCCTTCGGTATTTCCGGCGCGATTCAGCACCTTGCCGGAATCAGCGGCGCGGATACGGTGGTTGCGATCAATAAAGATCCGCAGGCTCCGATTTTCCAGCGCGCCGATTATGGTATCGTCGGTGATGTCCATATTGTTTTAGAAGAAATGTTGGCGCAACTCGAGGAGGACTGACATGGATTCGGTGATGTCCAAACGTACCAAGATCGTTTGTACCGTAGGCCCCGGCACTGACGCACCGGGGGTACTGGAGCGTATGATTGCGGCCGGTATGAATGTGGCACGGTTCAATTTTTCACACGGTACGCATGAAGAGCAAGGGCGGCGTATGGACGCTGTTAAAGCAGCGTCGGAGAAATTAAAAACACCGATCGCTTTGATGTTGGACACCAAAGGACCGGAAATGCGACTTGGTTTTTTTGCTGAAGGCGCAACCAAACTCGTACAGGGTACGTCTTTTAGCCTGCTAAGTGAAACCGTTCTCGGCGATGAACATCAGGCGACTGTTTCCTATCCGGAATTATGGAGGCAAACACGTCCGGGGCAGTCTATCCTGCTGGCGGACGGATTGGTTCGTTTGCTGGTTACTAACGTTGAATCCGGTAAAATAACAACGGTGGTGGAAAACACCGGAGTTATCAGCGATCGGAAACGAGTAGCGTGTCCTTCATTGCCCGTGCTGTTGCCGGCACTTTCCGAGGCCGATAAAGAGGATCTGCTGTTTGGCGTCGCAAAAGACGTTGATTATGTGGCGGCATCGTTTATCCAACGCGCGGACGACATTGTTGAGATTAAACGATTTCTCGAACAAGCGGGCGGCCGCCATATTCGCGTTATTGCCAAAATTGAAAATGAAGAAGGCTTGCGAAATGTCGAATCGATTATGCAGCAGGCGGACGGCATGATGGTGGCACGCGGCGACTTGGGTGTGGAGATTCCGCCGGAACGTGTACCGCTGCTGCAAAAAGAAATGATTTCGCTTTGTAACCGATTGGGTAAGCCGGTCATTACGGCCACCCAAATGCTGGAGTCGATGATTGTTAATCCGCGCCCGACTCGTGCGGAGACAAGCGACATTGCGAATGCGATTTTGGATGGTACCGATGCGATTATGCTCAGTGGTGAAACGGCAAACGGTAAGTATCCGGTGACAGCAGTGGAGACTATGTTCAAAGTGGCACAGTATACAGAACGCAGTTCGCTGTACCAACAACGTCCGCGGCCGTTGCCCGACGAAGCGGCGGTGACCACAGAAGCCATCAGTCAGTCTACGGTAACGATTTCACAAAATTTACATGCGAAAGCTATTTTAACAGCCAGTGAATCGGGACGTACGGCGCTTATGGTTTCCAAATATCGTCCGGACTGTCCGCTTGTTATGGTTTCTCCGCATTTGTGTTCATTGCGTCGCGCAGCTCTTTACTGGGGTGTCACACCGGTTATCGGCGAATCCACAGAAGATACAGACAGGATGGTTAATATGACGGTCGCCGCCGCAATGCGCGCCGGGGTTATTGATGACGGAGACCTGGTCGTCATCACTGCCGGTGTTCCTTCGGGCAAAGAGGGCACCACCAACATGATTCGCGTTCATGTGGCAGGACAGGTTCTTTTGAAAGGAATGGGCGTCGGTAACGGATCCGCTACCGGAAAAATAGTTTTGGCGAAGCCGCAAAATATTCCCGTATTTCAGCCGGGCGATATTTTAGTTGTCGACACGATGGATGAAAAGATCGTGCCGTATGTGCAGCAGGCCGGTGCGATTATTGCGGTGGAAGAAGGCTTGACCAGTCCCGCCGCCGTGGTCGGACTGGAATGGAAAAAGCCGACGGTAGTGGGAGTGAAACAGGCATTAACACGTTTACTGACCGGGGAACGGGTAACGGTGGACGCGGCGCGCGGTTTTATTTATCGCGGTCGTGTCAACGCCAGATAAACGAAACTTTGACACGCTTATATCACTTGTTTATAATAAACTTGTTCCGTAACTATACATTAATTGGGGTGAAATCATGGCAAATTTAGAAGTCGGTGCACAGGCTCCTGCGTTTACGGCGTGGGCCGATAATGGGCAAACGGTAACAAAAGACAGCCTTAAAGGACAAAAAGTGATTTTGTACTTTTATCCCAAAGACAAAACACCCGGCTGTACTCTTGAAGCACAAAATTTCCAGCGCCATATCGGAGATTTCCAAAAGCTCGGTTATGCCGTGTACGGTATCAGTCGAGATGATGCGAATTCGCATCAGGATTTTAAAGCGAAAGAACAGTTGGAATTTGCTCTTTTGAGTGATCCTCAAGGGCAGATGTGCCGTGATTTCGGCGTATTGCAAACGGAAGATCCGAGTGAAAAAATTGCCCGCTCGACCTTTGTTATGGATCAGCAAGGGGTGCTTACGCACATTTACCACGGCGTAAAGCCCGCTACTCACATTCAGGAAATACTTAAGGATTTGCAAGCTTAGGAGGATGAAAGTGGAACAAACAGTCGCTCCGGTTGAAATGAAAAAAAGAAAAGATATTGCTTTTTATAATTATGAATATACGACACTGGATCAAGTCAAAATCAGCCCGCTGGATCGCGGTTACTACTTCGGCGATGGTGTCTATGAAGTGACGAAAGTACACAATGGTAAATGCTTTGCTCTTTCGTACCACCTCGATCGCCTTTACCGGTCGTTGCGGCTCATGAAAATTCCGGCGACGATCGCGCCGGACGAATTAACGGAGTTGCATGACGTTCTGGTCGAAGAAAGCGGTGTCCAAAACGGTTCCGTTTACTTACAGATCACCCGCGGTACCGCACCGCGTGTGCATGATTTTCCGGAAGGGATTACGCCCAATATTTTGATGTACGTCAACGAAGATAATCCCCACAAAGCGGAATTGGCAAAAAACGGCGCGCATGTTATTACCATTGATGATATCCGCTGGCAGCATTGCGATGTCAAAAGTTTGAACTTAATTCCCAATGTACTGGGAGCGGAAAAAGCGCGTCAAAAGAAATGCGCGGAAGCGTTCCAGTTCCGTGGTGATGAATTAATGGAAGGTACCAGCTCGAACGTTTTCATGGTACGTGACGGTATTTTGTGGACACGTCCCGCGGATGATTTGATTTTGAAAGGTATCACCCGCCAGCTGATCATTACAAAAGTAGCACCGAGTTGCGGCATCACCGTTATTGAGCGTAAAATCGATCGGGAATATCTGGCGAAAGCGGAAGAAGTATTCTATACAAGCACGACCGCCGGCATTATTCCGGTTCTGAAGATTGATAAAGAAACGGTGGGAGACGGCACGATCGGACCGGTCACGAAAGCGTTGCAGGAACGGTATGCAGGTCTGATGGCGGAAGGGCTGCCGTGATTTTTTAAACGAAAATAAAAGCTTTACTTTTCACTTGAATTCAGGTAAACTTAACAAGTGAATTTCGACTTTGCTCGGTTGGCCGAATCTCCGACGGTATACTTGGCAAAGCGCAGATGAAATCAAGGAGGAATTACTATGTTGACTTTGGAACAGAAACAGAAACTTATCGAGGAAAACCGCGTTCACGACACGGACACCGGTTCTCCGGAAGTGCAAATTGCGATTTTGACGGCTCGTATTAACTACCTGACCGATCATTTGAAAGAGCACAAGAAAGATCATCATTCCCGTCGCGGCCTGTTGAAATTGGTTGGTCAGCGTCGCGGTTTGTTGGATTACCTGCGTCGCAAAGATATCGAACGCTATCGTAATCTCTTGGACAAATTGAATTTGCGCAAATAAGAATGAAAAGGAGCGGTTGTGCCGCTTCTTTTTTATTTCATAAAAAAAGGACATTCTTTATAGAAATATTTTATTTTTATGACAATTTACACAGATTAGTTGCGCGATATACATGACTTTGCTAAAATTATTATTAGGTATTAACATGTAGTGATAATTTAACGAAAGGAGTCGCCATGAAATTAGATAGAGACCAGCGACGAGAGAGCATCGTCACCATGTTGCGCGAGCAACCGTTTTTGACGGATGAAGACTTAGCTGACGGCTTGGGCGTTTCGGTGGCGACGATTCGTTTGGACAGAACCGCATTGGATATACCGGAAGTACGTGTGCGGCTACGCAAAGCCGCTGCTAAAAACGCACATTCAGCGGAGCAAAAATCGGTATACGGTAAATTATTGGAATACAATTCCAAACGTTCCGCGTTATCGATGTTGACGGTGACGCCTCATCTGGTCGATGCCACAGGATTTGTACCGGCCCAGACGCTTTACGGGATGGCAACGGCGTTGGGGGACAAAGTGCTGGATTTACCCAGTGCGGTATGCGGCGTCGGAAACATTAAATATAAAGTGCCGGTGCGCGTTGGTGACACGCTTGTTTGGAAACTCACGGTTGTGCGTCAGCGAGGTTCGGAACATTACGTTTGGGCCAAATGTTTACGTGATTGCGCCGAAGTGTTTCGAGCTAAATTTATTTTAAAATCATATTCTGAGGTGCGACTATGAAAGCAATAGCAGTAGATGCAATGGGCGGCGATTACGCGCCCGTGGAAATTGTTTGCGGAGCATTGGATGCCGTTCGATCTTGGCGAATTCCGGTGGTTCTCGTCGGGGATGAGACGCAGATTTTGCCCCTCGTCAAAGCAGCGGGAATGACAAATGATCCGCTGGTAAAAGTTCAGCATGCAAGTCAGGTCATCGGGATGGATGAACATCCGGGGATGGCGTACCGCAAGAAGAAAGATGCTTCGGTCGTAGTGGCGGCGAAGCTGGTTAAAGAAGGTCATTGCGGCGCATTGGTTGCGCCCGGTTCGACGGGGGCTGCTGTAACGGCAGGCCTGTTCGGTTTGGGACGTATTAAAGGAATTCGTCGGCCGGCGATCGCAACCCCTTTGCCGACACAGGATGGCGGCACCACGCTTTTGATTGATTCGGGGGCCAGTGCCAATCCCGGAGTCGAAAATTTGTTGCAAAACGCTTTGCTGGGGCACGTGTTTATGCAACGCGTTTATGGTATCGTGGCGCCGCGCGTCGGTTTGCTGAACATCGGTACCGAAGAAATCAAAGGCAGCAATGTGGTTACGGAAGTATATCCTAAGATGCAAGAACAATCGGTTTACCGATTTATCGGCAATGTCGAAGGACGAGATATTCCGAAGCGTGTAGCCGATGTCGTTGTGTGCGACGGCTTTACGGGCAATGTCGTTTTAAAATTTGCGGAAGGCATGGCCACTATGATGATGCATCTTTTAAAAGATGCGGTAATGAAAAACGGTTGGCGCGCCAAATTAGGCGGTTGGCTTTTACGGCCGGCGCTGAAACAGGCGTTGAAGAAAGTGGATTACGCAGAGTACGGCGGCGCACCGCTTTTGGGTGTCGAAGGCGGTTTAGTGATTTGTCATGGTGCATCCAAGGCAAGGGCGATTCAAAATGCCGTGCGACTTGCGTCACATATTGCGGATTCAGAAATGGTAGAACATATCAAAACAGCTTTAGAAACGGTGGACGCAACAAATGAAGAGTAGTACGTTGCGGCAGATCGGAATTTTAGGAACCGGCTCGTATGTGCCGGAACATATCCTTACTAATGCGGATTTAGAAAAAATGGTAGACACGTCAGATGAATGGATTCGGACACGCACGGGGATTCGTGAACGGAGAATTGCCGAACCCGGAACCTCGACGGTCTCGTTAGCGAAAAAAGCGGCAGAAAAAGCAATAGCGGATGCCGGTGTTACTGCAGAGGAAATTGATCTCGTGGTCGTGGCGACATGTACGCAAGATACCATTGCACCTTCGACCGCGTGCGCTTTACAGGATATATTGGGGATTCCCGCGGCGGGCGCATTTGATCTGTCTGCCGGATGCAGCGGTTTCGTGTATGCGACCGCAGTAGCGAGTCAAATGTTGGCTACCGGTTTATATCAGAAGGCGTTGGTCGTCGGCGCAGAAGTGCTGAGCCGTTTTGTGGATTGGACAGATCGAAACACCTGCGTACTTTTCGGCGATGGCGCCGGTGCGGTTGTTTTGGGAGAAGTGGCCACCGGAGGTATTGGCGGAATCGATCTCGGATCGGATGGTTCCGGTCGCGGCGCACTGGGGATTTTCGGCGGACCTTTTCATGGTGATTTGCATCCGGAGCTTGCCGATCAGAAAATGTTCATTCGCATGAACGGTAAAGATGTCTTTAAATTTGCGGTAAAAGTTATTGGCGAATCTACCGGAAGAGCGCTTGCTAAATGTGGTCTTACCTATGATGATGTGGACCTTTTGATTCCGCATCAGGCGAACGAGCGGATCATTCAAGCAGCCGCAAAAAAAATATCCTTGCCCTTAGAACGCATTTTTGAAAATTTGGATCGCTATGGCAATACGTCCAGCGCATCGATTGCAATCGCATTGGATGAAGCGGTGCATACCGGTCGAATTAAAAGCGGCGATCAAGTCGTCTTAGTAGGATTCGGTGCCGGCCTAACCTGGGCCAGCCTTTGTGTGGAATGGCGGTAGCGGAATGAAAACGAAACTGACAGAATTATTGGGAATTGAAGCACCGATTATTCAAGGCGGTATGGCTTGGCTCGGAACTTGGGAATTAGCCTCCGCTGTTTCGGAGGCCGGCGGTCTCGGTGTGATTGGGGCCGGTAATATGCCGGGTGATCTTCTTCGTGAACAGATCCGGCAAGTGAAAGCGCATACGAAGAAACCCTTCGGTGTCAATTTGATGCTGCGTTCACCTTTTGTTGAAGAGTGTGTAGCAGCCGTTTGTGAGGAAAAAGTACCGGTTATTACAACCGGGGCGGGAAATCCGGGAAAGTACATTGAGCGCTTTAAAGCGTCCGGTGCCAAAGTCATTCCTGTCGTTTCCGCTGTGGCGTTAGCTAAACGGCTGGCAAGCGTCGGAGTCGATGCCATTATTGCAGAAGGACTGGAAAGCGGCGGCCATGTCGGCAAGGTAACTACTTTGGCGTTGGTACCGCAAGTAGTAGATGCAGTAGAACTGCCCGTTATTGCGGCCGGCGGTATTGCCGATGGCCGAGCTTTGATCGCCATGTTGGCATTGGGAGCGGTTGGGGTGCAGATGGGTACACGCTTTGTGGCCAGTGAAGAATGCATTGCCCATCCGGCATATAAAGAAGCGCTTTTAAAAGCACGGGATCGTTCGACGGTGATTACCGGGCGCACGACGGGACATCCCGTGCGCGTGATCGCCAATGCGCTTTCCCGACAGTATGAAAAATTGGAAAGCATCAACGCGCCGTTAGCGGAAATTGAAGGGCTTGGCGCGGGAAGTTTGCGTCGGGCGGCAATTTTGGGAGATATGAAGACAGGATCGATCATGGTCGGACAAATTGCAGGCTTAGTGAACGATATCAAACCGGTACGTGAAATTATTACTTCGATTATCAAAGAAGCTGCCGTCGTGCAGCAACGTATCAGCGAGGTGAAGGTATGAAAACGGCATTTTTGTTTCCCGGTCAGGGCTCGCAAAAAGTAGGAATGATGCAGGACTTGGCTGCGCAATATGAAAGCGTACGCAACCGTTTTGAAGAAGCGGATGAAGCGCTTGGCTGGAAGCTGAGTGAATTAATTTTTGAAGGTCCGGCAGAAAAATTGCAGCAGACGCAGTATACCCAGCCGGCGATTTTGACGGCAAGCGTAGCGGCCTATGATCTGCTCGCACAAGCGGGCATTACCGCAGAATATCTTGCGGGTCATAGCTTGGGAGAATACTCGGCACTTGTGGCGGCGGGCTCCATTTCATTTGTGGATGCGGTACGTACCGTACACGCGCGCGGAAAATTTATGCAGGAAGCCGTGCCGATCGGAGAGGGCGGTATGGCGGCAATCATTCGTCTGGAACGCGAAAAAATTATCACGATTTGCGAAGAACTTTCGGCACAAGGGAAAATCGTGCAAGCCGTGAATTTCAATTGCCCAGGACAAGTAGTCATTGCGGGGACAACAGACGCGGTGGCGGCGGCATGTGAGAAGATGAAAGAAGCGGGCGCGCGTCGCGCGATTCCGTTGCCGGTTTCGGCACCGTTTCACAGCACATTGATGCAACCGGCAGCCGAAAAATTGGCGCAAGTCTTGCATACGATCGAGATCAAAGAGGCGCAAATTCCCGTGATTGCCAATGTGCATGCCCAACCGGTTCATACGAGTGCAGAAATTCGTGAGTCATTAGTCGAACAGGCAGCCCATCCGGTCCTTTGGGAAGACAGCATGCATGTGCTTTTGACTAAAGGTGTGGATACGATGGTAGAAGTGGGTCCGGGCACTGTTTTAAGCGGTTTTATGAAAAAAATTGAGTCTGCTGTGCATCGGGAGCATGTCGAAAATGTGAGCAGCTTAGAGGCTACCTTGGCACATTTTGAGGAGGCACAAAATGACAACTAAAACGGCACTTGTTACCGGCGCATCGCGCGGCATCGGGCGGGCAGTGGCAGTCGCTTTGGCGCAGGCCGGTTATGATGTTGCGATTAATTATTCCAGTAACGTAAGCGCGGCGGAAGAAGTGGCGCAGGCAGTGAAGGCATGCGGTCAAAAAGTTATTTTAGTACAGGGGGATGTTTCCCGAAAAGAGGAAGCGGAACGCATTGTGGCCGAAACGCAAAAAGAATTTTCGCATATCGACGTGCTGGTAAATAACGCCGGCATTACCCGCGACACCCTGGTGCGGCGGATGAAAGAGGCCGACTGGGACGCTGTTTTAAACACCAACTTAAAAGGTGTTTTCTTGATGACGCAGGCCGTTATCGGCGATATGTTTAAGCAACGCCGCGGTGTCATTATTAATATGAGCTCCGTTGTCGGTGTGACGGGTAATATCGGGCAGGCCAATTATGCTGCTGCCAAAGCGGGCGTTATCGGCTTGACGAAAGCGAATGCGAAAGAATTTGCCGCGCGCGGTATTCGTGTAAATGCGATTGCACCCGGGTTTATTCATACCGATATGACCAGCGGATTGCCGGACAAAATCAAAGAAAGTCTGATCAAGCAAATTCCTCTGGGGGCAATGGGAGATCCGGAAGACATTGCCGCCGCGGTACGTTTTCTGGCCTCCGACGAGGCGAAGTACATTACCGGGCAAGTATTGCAAGTCAACGGCGGTATGGCTATGTAGCTGATGCTACCGGGACAGTTTGTCATGGCCCGTTAGATGTAATATAATAAACCAAAACCGGAAAGGTGGTGAAACCATGAACAATACATTTGAAAAGGTACGCGCGATCGTTGTAGAACAGCTGGGTGTGGATGAAGCGGATGTGCAAATCGACTCCACTTTCATTGATGATCTTGGCGCGGATTCTTTGGATATCGTTGAATTGATTATGGCGTTTGAAGAAGAATTTGAAATTGAAATCCCTGATGATGTAGCCGAAAAAATCAAAACCGTTAAAGATACGGTCGACTACATTGACAAGAATATTGCGTAATCGAGGTCGAAACCGGGAAGCGCTCGCCTCCCGGTTTTCCTGTTTATGTTTTTATCATAAGATTAGCTGTCGTGTCGATTAGAATAGCACAACAGCTTTATAATAGCAGTATGCATGCCATTGTGGCGAAGTGCTACAATAAAATATGTAAAGCACTTACGCAGGCGTGACTGATTATAGGTAATGAAACTGGACGAGGTGGAAAATATGCGCAAGCGCGTAGCAGTAACAGGTCTTGGTATTATTTCTCCGGTTGGCATCGGTAAAGAGACCGTATGGCAAAATTTATTGGCAGGAAAGTCGGGTATTAAACGAATCACTGCGTTTGATACAACGGATTTCGCAGTGCGCATTGCCGGCGAAGTCGAAGGTTTTACCGCGACCGATTATATGGACCGTAAAGAAGCGCGTCATATGGATCGATTTGCTCATTTTGGTGTGGCCGCGGCCAAAATGGCAGTGGAAGACGCCAAGATTGATTGGAACGCGTTGGACCATGATCGGATCGGGGCGGTGGTCGGCACCGGTATCGGTGGTATCACCACGATCGAAGAAGCGGCGGATCGTCTTGCGAACAGGGGGCCTTCCCGCGTCAGTCCGTTTGCGATTCCGATGATGATTGCCAACATGGCGGCCGGTCAAATTTCCATTGCACTGGATGTACGCGGTCCGGTCATTACGGATGTGACGGCCTGCGCATCGGGGACAAATGCGATTGGTGATGCGCTGCGCATGATTCGTTACGGTGATGCGGATATTGTCATTGCAGGCGGTGCCGAAGCGGCCATCAGTCCGTTGCCGTTCGCCGGTTTTATCGCAATGAAAGCGCTCTCCACGTTTGACGGTGAGCCGGAGGAAGCATCGCGTCCGTTTGATGCAACACGTGACGGTTTCGTTTTCGGTGAAGGCGCGGCCATGCTCGTACTGGAAGAATGGGACCATGCGGTCGAACGCGGCGCGCATATTTATGCGGAATTGTGCGGCTATGGGTCGAATGGTGATGCGTACCATATTACGGCACCGGCTCCGGAAGGTTGCCAAGCCCAAAAGTGCATGGAAAGAGCATTGCAGGATGCGCAATTAACTGTTCAGGATATTGATTATATCAATGCGCACGGAACGGCTACGCCGCTCAATGATAAAAATGAAACGCACGCTATCCGCGCATTGTTTGGTGCGGAAGCAGATCGCTTGGTGGTGAACTCTACCAAATCAATGACCGGCCATTTGCTCGGCGCGGCCGGTGCTGTAGAAGCGGTCGTTATGGCGCTTTCAATTGAAAATGACGAAGTTCATCCGACGATCAACTTGAAACATCCGGATCCGGATTGTGATTTGGACTATGTGACGGAAGGCGCGCGCAAAGTGAAAGTACGTGCGGCCATGTCAAACTCATTCGGCTTCGGTGGGCAAAATGCGGTTATTATAATGCGCAAACCGGAAGGAAATGACTGATGACTCCATCGGAAGTGCGGCGTAAACAGATTCAGGATTTTGCCGCTGCGCATCATATCCCGGTGCGAGATCATTCCCTTCTGAGTACGGCTCTGACGCATACATCCTATGCGAATGAACATCGGCAGCAGGGCATACACGATAATGAGCGGCTCGAGTTTTTAGGTGATGCCGTGCTGGACTTGGTGATTGGGGAATATCTTTTTCGTAAATATCCGGCTTGGCCCGAAGGAGATTTGACACGGGCCAAAGCGAGCGCCGTTTGCGAGCCTGCTTTGGCTTCTTGCGCCCGTAAATTTTACTTGGGTGAAACCTTGCGACTGGGTAAAGGAGAAGAACACACCGGGGGACGACAAAGAGCATCGATTCTGGCGGATGCATTTGAAGCGGTAGTTGGCGCGATTTATCTTGATACATCATACGAAACGGCCGCGGAATTTATCATGGAGCATTTGAAACCGTACCTGGATCTGATTGACAGTGGCGATTACACGCGCGACTATAAAACGGAATTGCAGGAATTTTTGCAGCAGGATGGAGATGTGGATCTCCGTTATAATTTGCTGCGTGATGAAGGTCCGGATCATGATAAAACGTTTTATATGGAAGTGGAATTAAATGGCGAGGCAGTCGCCTCCGGCGTAGGAAAAAGCAAAAAAGCGGCAGCGCAACAAGCAGCGCAAGCCGCATTGCAAAAGTTACAGGCAAATGGAGGAGCGCGGTCATGACCGCGCCTTTTTTATAATGAGAGAAGCGATTATTCCCATCTTTATTCCGCATGACGGCTGTCCGTATCGTTGCAGTTTTTGCAACCAGTGGAAATTGACGGCACAGACAGATCGTACTACGCCGGCTATGGTCGCGAAAACGATTGCGGAATATCTTGCTTCGACGACGCGGCCGTACCGCTGGCAAGTGGCGTTCTACGGCGGCTCTTTTACCGCGCTCAGTGAAGAGCGGCAGCGGGCATTGCTCGCGCCGGCCAAATATGCATGGGAAAAAGGTGATGTTGCTGCATTGCGCCTTTCTACGCGACCGGATTGCATTAGTGTTGAAAATACCGCTTTTTTATATGCGCACGGCGTACGTACGGTAGAACTCGGTGTGCAAAGTTTAGATGACAACGTTTTATGGCAGGCTCGTCGCGGCCATCGCAGTGCGGTGGTAGCAAAAGCAATAGAAATTCTTCGCAGGGGTGGTATGCAGGTAGGAATACAACTTTTGCCCGGTCTTTACGGCGAAACTTTTTCGACATTGCGCAAGACCATTCGGGAAACGGTTGCACTGACTCCCGACTTTGTGCGAATTTATCCGGCGCTAGTGTTGCGTGATACATTGCTGGAACGACAATATCGCAACGGTGATTATCAGCCTTTAACGCTTGCACAGGCGATCTTGGTGGGTGCATGGTGGAGACGTTATCTGGCAAAGCATAATATTCCTGTCATTCGGATCGGTTTGCAGGCGACGCAAGATCTGGATTCGCATGCTGCGTATGTCGCGGGACCGTACCATCCGGCGTTGGGAGAGTTGGCCATCGCGCGATCGTACGCGCAGGAACTTAAAAAGGGTTTCCGACAGGCGTGCGGGGCGGTGACAATCACTTACTCAACACGTGACGCCAGTAAAGTGCGAGGACATAAAAATGCCAACGTCAAAAAATATCAAGAAAAATACGCCGGTCCGATTACTTGGCGTGAATCTGTTGACATGCCACCGGGGGCAGTCTGCTTTACCACCCCAACGAAAACTTATCAAAAACGCTTGGAATCGCTATTGTATTGTCATTGAGAAGATGCTAAAAGCACATTTTAGAGATGTGCTATAATAAAAAAACAACTTTAAAATGAACGCATTGAGGTATATATGAAGAAAATAATCAGTATTTCAATACTGTTTGTTCTACTCATCGCAGGAGGCGCGCTGCTTTACGGTAAAAATCCGTTGGTACAAAGCAAACCTGTAACGGTACGGATCGAGGCGGCGCAAACGGGAGCGGAAATAGCCCAAATCCTTGCAGATAAAAATATTATTTGGAATCCGCATATCTTTCGTGCCGTACTATACTTGAGCGGGAACGCCGATAAGCTCCAAGAAGGGCATTACGATCTTATGACGAATATGTCGATGCCGGCCGTAATCGCCGCCTTGCGCGACGGACGACCCGCTGCTCGGCAGGTGGTGATTCCGGAAGGATTTACCGTGTCGCAAATTGCGAAGCGACTGGATCGGTTGGGTATCGCTAAGAAACATGATTTCTTAGAGGCGGCGAAGGTTTATAGTTTGCCTGCAGATATGCAGAGCACACGAGCTACCGACTATCCGGTAGAAGGATTTTTGTTTCCTTCTACGTATGATGTTCCGGACGGTGCATCGGTCAATGATATCATCGCGCACATGAATCGAGAAATGCAAAAGCAACTGACACCCGAATTGCGGCAAGAAATCGCTGCGCAGGGATTCAGTCTGCATGACTTCATCACATTGGCGTCCCTGGTGGAAAAGGAGGCCATGTATGAGGATGATCGCTATACGATTGCCGCAGTGTTCAAGAAGCGCTTGGCGATCGGTATGCCTCTCCAATCTTGCGCAAGTATCCAGTATATTTTAGGAGAACCGAAACCGGTTTTAAGTATTGCCGATACGCAAATTCCTTCGCCGTATAATACCTATTTGCATAAGGGATTGCCGCCTGGACCGGTGGCGGCCCCCGGCAAAGCGGCGATGGATGCGGTATTACATGCACCGACTACCGAATATTTATATTTTGTGGCGGACGCTAAAGGATATCACCATTTTGCCAAGACATATGAAGAACATGAAGCCAATATCGACCGATATGCCGCATCTCAATAATGAAGTCACAGCTTTGCGCCGCTATGGAGACGATATTCGTATACCGCAAATTCGTAAGAGCGAAGAAAACTTATTTCGTTCGGCCGTACTCGCGGCGGCTCCGCGTCGGATTTTAGAAATCGGCACGGGGATCGGTTACTCGGCACTTTTGATGGCGACGCTATTGCCGCAGGCGGAGATCGTTACTATTGAGCCGTTTGCTCCGCGGTATCGGGAAGCAAGGAAACGAATGCGACAAGCAGGCGTAGAGAATCGAGTGACGGTGGTGTCGGCGACTGCGGAAGAGGCGTTGCGGGAAATCAAAGGACCGTTTGATTTGCTGTACCTTGACGGGTCCAAAGGTCACTACTTGGAGCATTTGCGTTTAGCGGAACCGCTCTTGCAAAAAAATGCGACTATTTTAGCGGATAACGTTTTATTTCGCGGTTATGTATGTGCTGACGATAGCGATGTACCGCGGCGCATGCGAACGATTGCACACCGTATGCGCGCTTTTCTTGCGTATTTGAAAGATCCGCGTTATTTTACGACGGGCATATATGAAACGGGGGACGGTTTTGCCGTCGCCCGACGAAAGGGATAGAAGCATAGTATGAAACCATTAGAACTGCTGGCACCGGCCGGCAATTTGGAAAAGCTTAAATTCGCTATTGAATATGGAGCCGATGCCGTATACTTAGGCGGTAAGGCATTCGGTTTGCGCGCGTATGGCGGTAATTTTGATACTGCTGAAATGGCGGAAGGTATTCAATTTGCCCATAAACGCGGCAAAAAAGTCTATGTCACAGTGAACATCATGGCGCATAACCGGGATTTGCCGGAATTACCTGACTATTTGAAAAGCTTGGATCAGCTCGGAGTGGATGCGTTGATCATTTCCGATCCGGGAGTTTTTGTCTTGGCGAAAGAATATGCGCCGCATACAGAACTACATGTTTCTACGCAGGCAAATACTACGAACTGGTCGGCGGCGCGTTTCTGGCAGCAGCAGGGAGCGAGTCGCATTGTACTGGCGAGAGAGCTGTCCCTTGATGAAACGAAGGAAATTCACGAAAAAACAGGAGTTGAAATCGAAAGTTTTGTGCACGGCGCGATGTGCATTTCCTATTCGGGGCGATGCCTTTTGAGCAACTATTTTTCAGAAACGCGTGATTCCAATCGAGGCGAATGCATTCAGGCGTGCCGCTATAAATATCGTGTAGTGGAAGAAGCACGACCGGGCGAATATTGGCCCGTCGAAGAAGACGAACGCGGAACGTACATTTTTAACTCCAAAGACTTGTGCTTATTGCCGCTGATCCCGAAGATGGTGGAAGCAGGGATCACCAGCTTCAAAATCGAGGGTCGCATGAAAAGCGCTCATTATGTTGCCACTGTAACCGGCGTTTATCGAAGTGCGCTGGATGCGTATTTGCGGGAGGGCGACGACTACTACGTACGTCCGGAGTGGTATCAGGAATTGGAAAAAATTTCACATCGACCGTATACCACAGGTTTTGCTGTGGGAAGGCCAAGCGAGCAGGATCAAATTTACGGCAGCTCAAGTAACGTGCAAAGCCATGAGTTTATCGGCTTGGTTTTGGAATACGATGAGGCAACCAAAACGGCTCTCATCGAGCAGCGCAACCATTTCGCGGTCGGTGAACTCGTTGAGTTTCGCACGCCGGAAGGAAACGTATTTACGCAGAAAATCGAACAGATGACCGACGGGGAAGGGGAAGCCATTTCCCGAGCGCCACATCCGCGTATGCTGGTACGTCTGCCGATGCAGCAAGCGGTTACTAAACACAGCCTGATGCGGAGACAAATTCATGCATGAGGGCGAAGTGTACTTTCAAACAGAACGGCGCTACATTACGTATGTTGTGCGCATTTTGGAAGGGTATGAATATTTAGGCGTGGTGACGACCAGCGATCCCCAACTGGGGATCGCTCGTGTCCGCGCGACCGAGGATACTAAAGCGGACGTTTGCGCCGTTTTGCAATCGCTTGCAATTCCGCTTCAGATCGCAGAAAGCCCTGAAGATTTTGTCAAAAAAGAGTAGCCAAAACGCAAAAACTGTGTTAAACTATGAAAGTCAGCAAAACAGAGGAGCAAGGAAAGAAGCACTTGACAAGACCCGGCCACATCAGTATAATTAACTTTGTTATGACGCATGCTGGCGTAGCTCAATCGGTAGAGCAACTGATTTGTAATCAGTAGGTTGTGGGTTCAAGTCCTATCGCCAGCTCCAGCATTACATGGAGGGATTCCCGAGCGGCCAAAGGGAGCAGACTGTAAATCTGCCGGCTATTGCCTTCGAAGGTTCGAATCCTTCTCCCTCCACCATTGAACATCGCGGGGTGGAGCAGTTGGTAGCTCGTCGGGCTCATAACCCGAAGGTCGTAGGTTCAAATCCTACCCCCGCAACCAAGTCATCTAATTCCTTTCAGATAAATTGCCAAAGGATAAGCTGATGTAGCTCAGTCGGTAGAGCGTATCCTTGGTAAGGATAAGGTCACCGGTTCAATCCCGGTCATCAGCTCCAGCATGGCGGCGTAGCTCAGTTGGCTAGAGCATGCGGTTCATACCCGCAGTGTCCGGGGTTCAAATCCCTGCGCCGCCACCATTATGCCTCTATAAAGAGGTATTTTTTATTGTATAAAATTGGCAAACTCTTGCCGTTATTGCTTTTTTGGGTTAAAATATGAATAGCTATTTTTTATTCAAAGGAGGAAATTACCCCTATGGCAAAAGCACATTTTGAACGCAGCAAACCGCACGTTAATATTGGTACCATCGGTCACGTTGACCATGGTAAAACGACCCTGACCGCCGCGAT
>NZ_JACHHI010000009.1 GCF_014207605.1 Negativicoccus succinicivorans
CCTCTCTAGCAATATAGTTATAGTGCGATGTTGCAGTGCCGCTCTTTCCTATTTTGCTTGATAGTCTGTAAAGTGCCATTTATAACCCCGCCTTTGGCGGCGCACGACTTAATTGTAAAATTAAGTCCTAAGTGCGCCTTGCCAATAAATTCTCCTATTTGCTACATTCTAGCATAATCAATTTTATTTTGGCAAGGTTTATGTATTTCTTTGTTTTTTGAGTATTGATTATTTTGTTATCTTTTAATATAATTTTAGTGAGGTGATTATTATGTCAGTTCAGAATTTGCAAAAGCAATTAGAAGCATTGCAACAAAAAAAGGCGGCCGCCGAAACCGAATTAGAAAAAATCCGCAATTCCAAAAATGAAACCGTCAAAACGATACAAAACTTAAAAGCAAAAATCAAAAGACGAGAAAACGCTGAAAAGAGAAAAGAGCGTACAAAACGCTTGATTATCATCGGCGCAGAGTTGGAAAGTGCGTTATCCGGTGAAGTCGACATCGAGCAGTGGAAAGGCTTCCTGCAAAAGTACGCCGGTTCTCTTGGCTATCTGAAAAAAGAGCCTTGATTTCATCAAAAAATCGTGCCGCTGCCACTCTCTTTTTAGCCGGCAAAAGATTTGTAGTTTGCTTTTATTATTTTATATAAATTAGATAAAATAACGCGCGCGCGCGCGTTGTAGTTTAACTAGCTTTTGTTCTAGATATCTTTTGTTATGCGAAAAATGCGGCCCATACCTACGGGCTTTATCGAGGGTTATTGCAACAAAATCCGAGTTTTTTTCGAGTTATTGCAACAAAATCCGAGTTTTTTTGAGGGTTATTGCAACAAAATCCGAGGTAAAGCAACATAAAAAACAATAAAGTTGTAAATTTAAGTTGTAATAACAACAAATGCAGTCTATAATATTGCTAGTATAATTTTTTATAAAGGAGGTAGCAAAAATGGATTTTGAAAGTTTTGATGAACTTAATGAAGACGAAAGAATAAAAGCCGTCGAAAAATTTATTATTAGGGAAGTTGGAACTATTCAGCAAAATTTACATTATCAGGGATATGAAGAAGTTACTTTCTCCGACATTTTAAAAGCTTACGAAATTATGCAACTCAAAAAGCTTAACGAAATAAATGAAAAATTGGAGTCTATTTACCGAGAGCTATGGAGTAGAAGCTAAAGGAAAACAGAAATGACTGACGAAAAAAAAGACATCGTAAAATACGACAATAAATTCAATTTATCGAACTTTGGCGCGTTAAAGTCGGTAGAACAGAATGTTTTTATGGCGATTTTAGCGAAAATCTATCGAAAAAAAGCAACCGGTGTAGCGGTTTCGTTCGATGATCTCCGGCAATGGTCTTTTTTGCAGGCAAAGCGATCATATACACGAGACGAGTGCAAGGCAATCTTTAGCGACTTTTCGGAAAAGGTTTTTAGCGTGCTTTTTCGGGTAGAAAAAGCGAATGGAGAAATTGAGTTCATGCCCATGTTTTCCCGCTGGACAATCTCTCCGGATGACGAAACATCGGTGATAGAACTAAACGCGCCCTTTGCTAACTATTTCTTTGATATCCCCTCTGGGCGGGGGTTTACACAGTTTTTCCTTGATAAATTCGTAATCATCAAGTCGAAATATGCGAAAACCCTCTTTCGCATGTTTCATCAAAATTTCCAAGGAAAATGGACAGTCGGTATTGATGAGTACCGGCGTATAATGGATTTTCCAAAAAGTTACCGGCCAAACAATATTTTGGTTCGGACTAGGGAACTTTTTTCCGAACTCGAATCAACCGGATACATTTCAAATATCGAATTAGACGTTACTAGCTACCCAACACAAGGTCGACCGGTAAGAGATTTGATTTTTACGTACAAGCTAAACCGCCCGAAATTCGCAGAATTAGGCGGTCAAACGACTATCATGGACTTTGATTATTCCGAAACGAAAGAAGAAAAAATCGAAATTACGCCAACCGGTGGACTTGAAGTAATTAAAGACAAAAAAGTGGTTACGAAGCGTGAAAAATGCCCCAAATGCGCCGCTGACGTGATCATCAAGACCGATAAGAGCGGGCAAAAATACAAGTGCTGCGTAAATAACGCCTATTGGCGGTTAGGCAATGCAAACTGCGAATGGCAAGAATATATTGACTAGTGGTTATTTCGTGCTAAAATAAAGGTAGCAAGAAACCAAAAAGCACAAAGTAAGGGTTCAAAAAAGGGACGGTTGCAGCCGTCCCTTTTCCCTTGCTACTTTCGTCGCTCTAACAGCCACGCTAAGATGACTGCTAGTGACGGGGCGAGCAAAGTTGCCCAAACCAAAAAGCACTCCATGAGGATTCACCTCCTTTGGGAGTGCTTTTATTTTAGCAAAATTCTAGCCGATACTAAAGCCGCCACGCCCTTTATCAAGTCCTTTTACGGCTTGCTTACTCTGCGCCCAAACCTTTTCATTGACCTTAAAAGTTACGCCGTTTGGCAGCCGAACCTCGTACTTAGTTCCTAAAAGTCCGTGTTCCGCTCCCTTGATTTCGCCGACATCGGCGATTTCGTACAGTTCGCCGGCAATGCGAACCGTGCCGTTAGAGTAAAGCGTCGTTGTTTCGCCGGTTGAAATATTGCGACTGCTGCTAATCATCGTGCCGGCACTCCGACTAGTCGGTACCGGTAAGGTTTCTTTTTTCGGCTCCGGCTCAATTTCCGGCTCTTTTTCCACAATTTCGATTTTTTTGTCTTCGAAATTTGCCCTTTTTAGCGTCTGTTCTTCCCCGGCCAAGGTGTTTGTATGGGCCGTTTGCCCTTGTTCTGCAAGCCTTTGTGCCGTTTCTTCAACTTCAACCGGCACGGCTTCCGGCACGATTTCCGGAGATTTAGCAGCCGCTGCTTCTTTTTCGGCTTCCAGTTTCAGCATTCTTTGATATTCACGCCAGTTTTCTTTGCGGATTTCGATGATTTTCTCAAGGGGCGTTAAATTCCCCTCAATTTCTGCCATGCGCTCTTGAAGCCTTGCGCCGATGAATTTCACCGCCGCTGGATTTTGTTTTAACGCTGCCTTGACAACGCGCGGTGAATTTCGCAGCCGCTCCGGTGCGTATTCCAACAAAGTTCCGTCAACGGCAAGTAAATCAGCCGCCGCATCGCTATCATCGCCAACGCTTCTCATAAGTTCAATCTGTTCGTTCCGCAACTCTTGTAATTTCCTGTTTTTAGCCTCAATTTCCGCTTGTCGTGCTTTTTGTAATTCGGCGGTCACTTTTTCTATGCCGCCGCTAATTTCGCCCAATTTTTGCGTTTTGGAGTGTTCTTTTGCGGTAACCTGCTTCAACTCCGCTACTACGGCGGGCATAGCCTTTATAGCTTGATATTCGTTCCAAACCTCGCCGGCTCTCATTCTCGCCCTTTTCGCTCCTAAATGGATTTGGGCCGGAATAAGGCTCTCCGGCGCATATTCAACCTTGCGCCGGCAATCGACCCTTTCAAGGCTTCCGGTAATCATCAAAGCCTTGTTTTGAAGCACTTCCCACCGCTTGCGGATATTCAAAAGCCAATTTTTCCGATTTGTGCCGGTTATCGTTTTATCTTTTCGATACCCTCCGGAAATCGTGCCGTCTTTTCGGGTTCTACTCTTTTTGAACCAATTTTCACGGTTCGGTTCGGGGCGGTTTCGTTCAATTTTTCGCTCACTAAAAAGAATGTGGGCGTGGGGGTTGCGCTTGCCGCTCAACACCCCAACATTCTCATGAATTGCGAAAGAGTAAACAAAATCATCTCCGAAAGTTTTTTCACAAAATTTTCGGGTCAAAATGATTTGGTCACGGCTCGAAAGTTCAAGCGGTAAGGCTAACTCTATTTTTCGGTAATTTTCGCTACATTCTTTCCAAAACACCGCCGCTTTTTCATTTGCCCATGTTGGCAGGTTTTTTGATTCTTTGTACACTAAATCTTCCTTTTTAGTGCCTTTTTTGTATTTTCCCTCTCTAGCAATATAGTTATAGTGCGATGTTGCAGTGCCGCTCTTTCCTATTTTGCTTGATAGTCTGTAAAGTGCCATTTATAACCCCGCCTTT
>NZ_JACHHI010000010.1:1241-3496 GCF_014207605.1 Negativicoccus succinicivorans
GCGAGGTTAAGGAGGAAATCCGGAGCCGCAGCGAAAGCGAGTCTGAACAGGGCGCAAGTCAGTAAGAGTAGACCCGAAACCACAGTGATCTACCCATGTCCAGATTGAAACACAGGTAAAATTGTGTGGAGGATCGAACCTATGAGTGTTGAAAAACTTTAGGATGAGATGTGGGTAGGGGTGAAATTCCAATCGAACGTGGAGATAGCTGGTTCTCCCCGAAATATCTTTAGGGATAGCCTTAAGGAGAGACTATAGGCGGTAGAGCACTGATCGGGCTAGGGACCAAACCGGTTACTGAACCCAGTCAAACTACGAATGGCTATAGTTATACTTAGGAGTCAGACTACGAGTGATAAGATCCGTGGTCAAGAGGGAAACAGCCCAGACCATCAGCTAAGGTCCCCAATGCCGTGCTAAGTGGGAAAGGATGTAGCATTTCACAAACAACCAGGATGTTGGCTTAGAAGCAGCCATCATTAAAAGAGTGCGTAATAGCTCACTGGTCGAGAGACGCTGCGCCGAAAATACCCGGGGCTCAAGCACGGAACCGAAGCTATGGCATGCGTAAGCATGGGTAGGGGAGCGTTCTGCATAGGTAGAAGCATGACCGTAAGGACATGTGGACAGTGCAGAAGTGAGAATGCCGGTATGAGTATCGAAAAGAATGGTGAGAATCCATTCCACCGAAAGCCTAAGGGTTCCTGAGCAACGATCGTCGGCTCAGGGTAAGTCGGGACCTAAGCCGAGGCGAAGACGCATAGGCGATGGACAACAGGTTGAAATTCCTGTACTGACATAATTTGATTGAGCAATGGAGTGACACAGGAAGGTACAGCAGCACGCGACTGGAAGAGCGTGTCTAAGCGCGTACGTTGGTAACGAGGCAAATCCCGTTACCTGAAAGCGGAGGCGTGATGGGGAGACATTGGAAACAATGGGGAACTGCTGGATCCTCGACTGTCGAGAAAAGCTTCTAGTGAGAATGATGTCACCCGTACCAAAACCGACACAGGTAGGCGAGAAGAGAATTCTAAGGTGCGCGGGAAAACCCTACGTTAAGGAACTCGGCAAAATGCATCCGTAACTTCGGGAAAAGGATGACCTTCGGTACGTAACGACCAGTAACGGTCCGAGCGGAAGAAGGTGACACAAGAGAGGCCCAAGCGACTGTTTACCAAAAACACAGGTGCCTGCGAAAGCGAAAGCTGAAGTATAGGTGCTGACGCCTGCCCGGTGCTGGAAGGTTAAGAGGAGAGGTTAGCGTAAGCGAAGCTTTGAATTGAAGCCCCAGTAAACGGCGGCCGTAACTATAACGGTCCTAAGGTAGCGAAATTCCTTGTCGGGTAAGTTCCGACCCGCACGAAAGGCGTAACGATTTGGGCACTGTCTCAACGAGGGACCCGGTGAAATTGAAGTACCTGTGAAGATGCAGGTTACCCGCGACTGGACAGAAAGACCCCATGGAGCTTTACTGCAACTTGAGATTGGATCTCGGTGACAAATGTACAGGATAGGTGGGAGACTTAGAACTGATGGCGCCAGCTGTCAGGGAGTCGATGTTGGGATACCACCCTTTTGTGACTGAGATTCTAACGCCAAGCGTAACGAACTTGCGGACATTCTCAGGCGGGCGGTTTGACTGGGGCGGTCGCCTCCGAAAGAGTAACGGAGGCGCCCAAAGGTTCCCTCAGCGCGGACGGAAATCGCGCGAAGAGTGTAAAGGCAGAAGGGAGCTTGACTGCGAGACCAACAAGTCGAGCAGGGACGAAAGTCGGGCTTAGTGATCCGGTGGTTCCGAGTGGAAGGGCCATCGCTCAACGGATAAAAGCTACCCTGGGGATAACAGGCTAATCTCTCCCAAGAGTCCATATCGACGGGGAGGTTTGGCACCTCGATGTCGGCTCATCACATCCTGGGGCTGAAGTAGGTCCCAAGGGTTGGGCTGTTCGCCCATTAAAGTGGTACGTGAGCTGGGTTCAGAACGTCGTGAGACAGTTCGGTCCCTATCCATCGCGGGCGCAAGAAACTTGAAGGGGGCTGCTCCTAGTACGAGAGGACCGGAGTGGACGGACCAATGGTGTACCAGTTATTCTGCCAAGAGTACAGCTGGGTAGCTACGTCCGGGACGGATAAACGCTGAAAGCATCTAAGCGTGAAACCAGCCTTGAGATGAGGTTTCTCATAACAAAAGTTAGTAAGACCCCTTGTAGACGACAAGGTAGATAGGCCGGGAGTGGAAGTGCCGCAAGGCA